>CAZHCH010000072.1:0-6612 GCA_964530985.1 uncultured Pirellulaceae bacterium
TGGCCAATGGCCACATTTATGTTCCTTGCGAAAACGGCAAAGTAGTGGTTTTCAAGGTCAACTCCGAAAAATACGAACCCGTTGTCACTAACGAACTCGGCACTTCCGTGTTTGCTTCGTTCGCTGCCTGTGGCAACCAGATTTTTGCTCGCTACGTCGACGTCAAGCAAGGATATCTCGTCTGCATTGGCGAAAAGTAAGTGAAAGCTCATTAGCCGTTTTGGTATTTTAGTGGTTTGTTCGGGTTTTAGACTGAGAGCGTGACATTTAATCAGACAGGTGGTTTGTCTCGCCAGCCGGACTGTTTCTAGTGGCAGTTTTAGCAGGGGGGTTTAGCGAGTTCACTTCGGAGAGAAAAGCCTAAAGGCATTACTACGAACACACCGCGTTGCTGAAAGCATAATCGGCGCTGCTTCATCGGCCTGTCTTCCGTAGAATGCAGCGACAGCCAAAAAGTCATCGATTCAACCACTAGTCCAACACACTCGACGCTTTGAAAAATTCTATTTTAAAATCAAGAAAAAAGCGTCGCGAGTTCTCTCAAACCTACTGGGCTGCCGAGCAACGTGAAGTCGAATGTGCCGTCCCACCGAACGTTCGTCACGACCTCGTAAAGCAATATGGCGATTTTTCGCTGGCTCACTCGTTGGCTGTCCAACCACGATTGGAGTACTTTGGTGACAGCAATGGCGTCATCGCGTTTCGAAAACGTTGGGGTGTAACGTTTGTGCTTGGAAACGTACTAGCATCGACCGAGCGCGTCGGGCCGATAATCGATCGTTTCTTGCAAGCTCACAAACGAATTGTGTTTTGCCAAGCAAGCCAGCAGCTTGCTGAACGGTTGGTGGAACGTGGATTTTACGCCAATGAAATGGGCACCGACACGACGATTGACTTGGCCGACTACAACTTCAACGGCAAGCAAAAAGAGTGGCTACGATACGCTTCCAATTGGTGTGCGCGTCGTGACTACCGCATCGTCGAAGCCGGTTTTGATGAAGTCCACCCCGACGAAGTCGAATCCGTGTCCGAAGCCTGGCGGGAAACGCGAACCGTGAAGCAAAAAGAAGTTCGTTTTTTGAACCGGCCCATTGTATTGAAAGACGAACCGGACGTGCGAAAGTTCTTTTTCTACACACCTGATGATCAACTGCAGGCGTTTGTCTTTTTGGACCCGATGTATCGCGATGGTCGTTTGATTGGCTATGTGACTTGCATCAAACGGCGTCACCCAGACGCACCGATCTATAGCGAACAAGCAATTATGAAGCACGCCATCGAAAAACTACAAGCCGAAGGTATCGCCGAAATCAAGTTAGGCTTGTCGCCAATGGCTTGGATCGACGATGACCAGCTGAAAAACAGCGCACTGACCAGTTGGCTGTTTAAGTACAGCTTTCAATCGAACTTGGTCAATCGATACGCCTATCACTTGAAAGGCCACGCTGAGTACAAACGACGCTTCCGTGGCCGTGAGGAAAAGCTATACCTCTGTTCGCAACGTGGCTTTAGCCCTCACCGTTTAATGGCCTTAGTTACCCTGTGTGGTATCGCATAGGTTAAGTCCTGACAGTGCGACCGGTTACTACTAACAGCGAGGTAACTTTCGTCGATTTGGAATTAGGATTGAATCGTGAACATATTGATCCCCGGTGGATCTGGGCAAGTCGGTCAGACAATGCAACGACATTTCGAATCTCAAGGCCATGAAGTGGTGGTTTTGTCTCGTCACAGCAAAATGCCATCGGCCTGTTGGGATGGCAAAACACTGGGCGATTGGACGCGACATGTCGACGCAGCAGACGTCGTCATCAACTTGGCTGGTCGTACCGTTAACTGCCGATACACGGAAACCAACTTGCAACAGATGATGGATTCCCGAGTCGATTCAACTCGGGTCGTTGGGCAAGCGATCCAACAATCGACGTCTCCGCCTAAAGTTTGGCTACAGATGAGTACCGCCACGATCTACGCTCATCGCTTCGACGCGGCCAATGATGAAGCCACCGGAATCATCGGTGGCAAGGAACCAGATGTACCGGCGTATTGGAGCCGCAGTATCGATATCGCCAAAGCTTGGGAGCGAACGCTCGACGAAGTCGATACGCCTTCGACACGTAAAGTCGCGTTGCGGACAGCGATGGTAATGTCTCCGGACCAAGGCGGCGTTTTTGATGTGTTGTGTGGCTTGACCAAGCGATGCTTAGGTGGCCGAATTGGATCAGGTAAACAGTATCTATCATGGGTTCACGACACGGACTTTTGTCGTGCGATCGATTTTTTAATTGCCGACGATTCGATCGACGGAGCTGTCAACATCGCCTCACCCAACCCACTAACCCAAGCAGACTTCCAACAACAACTTCGATCAGCGCTCGACGTCAAACTAGGATTACCCGCCACCAAATGGATGGCAGAAATTGGAGCGGTGTTTATGAAAACCGATACCGAATTGGTGCTCAAAAGCCGCCGAGTAATTCCGGGGCGACTGATGAACTGCGGGTTTGAATTTAAATTTCCTCAGTGGAGCAGGGCAGTAACTGATTTAGTTTCGCGGCATAGTTCGTAGTACCGCCTTCGGTGAAAATTCCGGCTAAAGCCAGATACTACAAACTAGCCAACTCAGTTTCGGCAAACCATTCACAACCGAGTTCATACAACGACCAGCCAAATCATGAAGCTAATAAATCCTGATGCTCCAGCATTTACGTCTCGGCGATTAGAAGCAGCTCAATGACCATCGAGCCTTATTCTTGCCTCTATCACGATGATGCTTTGACTGCGCGACGATCATGTACTAACGCCACTCGTAGACCAAAGATTACCACGACTGCGAAACAAACCAGCGGAACGATGTAGGAGAAATTCACGCCTTTTGCATCAATAATCGCTCCTTGAACCATCGGTGCAATTGAACCTCCAGCAATCGCCATGACCAGTCCGGCCGCCGCCAACTTGGAATCTTCACGCAAACCTTGCAAGCCAACCCCGTAAATCGTCGGAAACATCAATGACATGCACCCCGAAACAGCAACCAATGCAAACAGACCAGTAAACCCACCAGCGAATATTGCAATCGAACAAAGCCCAATGGCAACGGTAGCAAGAACTGCCAGAAGCACTCCTGCATTCAAGTACTTTAACAAGAAAGTACAAATGAATCGGCTAACTGCAAACAGAATAATCGAGTATAGCGCGTAGTCCGTCGCTGCTGCGGATGCGGCAACCTCTTCCATCCCGGTAGCTTTATAAACATCGGTTCCGTAATGTACGATATAAGTCCAGACCGCGATTTGAGCTCCAACGTAAAACAGTTGTGCAATGACGCTTTCTACGTATCGAGAGTTCCCCATCAAGCGTTTAAAGGTCCCAGAAATGTCAAGCTTTCCATCAAACGTATCCTGATTTCTAGGCATTTTCCAGAACAGGATCAAGCAAAACATAATCGCCAGAACAACACCGATTGCGACATACGGCCCTCGTACCACGGCCAAGTCTGTCATCTTGATTGCATTAAACTCTTCGATTGGCAACGCCGCTCGTTCTTCACCACTCATCGGAGTAATCTTGCTCATGATAAACCATCGGCCAACCAAAATGCCAATAATCGAGCCAAGTGGATTGAAAGATTGAGCTAGGTTCAGGCGGCGAGTTGCCGTCGCTTCATCACCCATGGCGATGATGTACGGATTGGCACTCGTCTCCAGAAAACTCAAGCCACAGGTCATGATGAAAAACGCAGCACAAAATGGCCAAAAAAGACCGATGTTGCTGGCCGGGATGAACAGCAAACCACCCAACATGTACAGCAACAGTCCAACCAAGATTCCTGACTTATAGGAAAATCGCATGATGAATATTGCAGCCGGAATCGCCATGAAGCAGTAACCGCCATAAAAACAGAACTGCACAAACGAACTAATGAACGCACCTTGGTTGAAGATTGTTCCAAAGCCCTTCACCAGCGGATTCGTAATGTCGTTGGCAAATCCCCACAACGCAAAGCAAAACGTCACCAGGATAAACGGAATCATAACGCCAGCTGAAACAACCGATCTTGACCCGTCAACATCACTACTTGAAAGAGGTTCGTTACTCATAGTTTTGCATGATTCTTAAAAGGACGAAGGATACAGATACAAGTATCACTTAAAAACAATTGACAATGTGTTCGTCCAATTCTAATTTCAAGGAAATTCCCTGAACATAACCCCATGCCGAAATATTCGAACTTTAACGCACAAGAGGCTGCTATTTCTACCATCAATCACCCTACTAAGAAGACAGGCAATCAATCTTTAATACCAGCAACCAGTTTAAAAACGGCCACGTAAACAGCCAAGCATTGGACGAACTGTCCCAAGCAGTTTAGTCGCCAAAAAATATCCTTGCCATTGCTAGAAAGCAAGAAAAGCCGAACCTGTTCCTAGTCATGGTAAACTTGGAAGCTTTTGTCAAAAACCTGCCGCGCCTTTTTAATAGGCGTTCTGCCGAGAGAAAACAACCGTAAACGTCTTAACGATAATCTTTAAGTCCAACCAGATAGACCACTCTCGAATGTACTGGTGGTCAAAGAAAATTCGCTTTTCCATCTTGTCCAGTGTTTCCGTCTCGCCGCGACAACCGTTAACTTGAGCCAACCCGGTGATGCCCGGTTTGACTTTGTGACGCAACATATACCCATCGATCTTACTTCGATAGAACTCATTATGAGCTGACGCATGAGGCCGTGGTCCCACAAGCGACATCTGTCCCATCAACACGTTAATGATTTGAGGAAGCTCATCCAACGAGCTCTTCCGCAAAAATCCGCCAATTGAAGTCAAACGGCTATCGTTCTTAGTCGCTTGTTTGACGTCCGGGCCATTGTCTTGAACGGTCATGCTACGGAACTTCCAAACCATGATTTCTTTGCCGCCCAATCCATATCGTTTTTGCCGGAAAATCACTGGGCCGGGCGACGTCAGCTTAACTGCGGCAGCGATTGCCAACATCGGCAAACCGGCAACCAACAAAGCTATCGAAGCCAAAACAAAATCAACGCAGCGTTTAAATGCACCATCAACTCCGTAAAGTGGGTTTTCAAAAACGCTAACCACTGGCAGACCTTGAATGTCTGTCCAACGAGAGTTAAGCATCTGAAATACGAACAAATCCGGCACGATATAAACCGATGCCGTTGTGTCCGCTAAAGCTTGAATCAAATCTCGAATCCGATCTTCAGCTCGCATTGGCAACGTAATGTAAATGACCTGAACATCGCCGCGTTTAGCCGCTCGAATTAGTTCATCCAACTTGCCAAGTTTCATCGACGCTTCGTCCGGCAATTCAACTGTACGATCACTAATTCGATCGTCGTAGTATCCCAAAAACTTCAATCCCAACTCCGGCGTCGTATTTACATTGCGGACTAGGTGAACCCCTAGGTCGTTGATGCCCACCACCGCATAGTTACGGGTATTTACACTATTTTGTTGCCGCCAACGAGCGTACCAACGACTGATGATTCGAACTGCTAACGACAACGTGGGTGTGATCGTGAACCAAATCATTAGATTCGTGCTCGACAGCTCAGTCGAGTAAATACTCAACTGGCCAAGCACACTCAACGATACTAAAGTCGCCGACCAAGCCAACAGCCCTGTGGCAGCTTCTTTGTCAAACGTGATCCCGCGCCAGTTTCGATACAAACCGACCAGTTCTGCGGAAAAATAAAACAACCCGATCGCAACCAAGGCGATCACGATCGTTGATTTACTATTGGTTGACGGAATCCAATTGATCAGCAAATACAAGCCCAAAACGATGCTGAATGCGTCGATCGATTTCATGGTCAAACGATTCCATGAATTTTCTTGATGTATTTGGCGTTGTGGTTCTTGATTCATCTGGAACGGAAAAATACAGAAGGGAGCGAGGATCAGAATGTGTCGAACCCTAGGTTTTGGCCAACAACTTGGTCGGAACAAGAAATCAAAACCAAACGAAATCCTGCCGGCTACCTCCAGCTAGGCAGAACAACCGTTACAACCCGATCACCGCGGCCTTTAGGCAACACCGACGCAAAGTGGCATATATGCTTCCAGCTTGTGGTCACCCTTATCGTTGGCTTTCATTAGTAGAAAGAGAACGCTTGCAATTTCGAAAACGCCGACGATTTCGAAAAGATTAACGCAAAGCCGCTACGACGCGAAGACGCAAAGAGTCACTCGCAACGTTCTTTGCGTCCTTGCGCCTTTGTGGCTTGGCGTTAAAGTTGCTACAGCTTCGCTCTGAATGTCGGTGGAGAGCGTGACCTTTAATCGGATAGTTGGTTCATTGGGGCAACTGACCTGTTTCTAGTATCCGTTTTAGCAGAGGTTTAGCGAGTTCACTTCGGAGGGTAAAGCCTAAAGGCATTACTACGAACACACCACGCAAAAAATGCCAGTCTCGGAACGGCTGACCGACAAGTAGTAGAAGTGCTGGTAAAACATCAGAACACCGCGATGCGGCTACCGTACCTGCAAGCTGACTTCTTGCATCGTCGGTTGGAACCCAGCGGTAACTTCGGCTTGCAAGCGAAGCTGGTTCTGTGGTTTTAACAAATCCACCAAGGACGTTGGGTGATCG
>CAZHCH010000072.1:6712-15736 GCA_964530985.1 uncultured Pirellulaceae bacterium
GCAAGCCGGTCGATTGCTGAGGTAAAGACGAAAAAAAATCCGCTTGCCACGGGCCGTGCAAGCGGATGGTATGGTAGTCGGCCACTGTTGATTACTCTGGCACGAAGCTATGAATGATCGAAATTTGATGCACTTGCTTGGTGCCTTTTTCGACCAAACGTAAGGTAACCTTCAGTCCGCGAATCGGCTGCGTGTAAGGCGGAGACGTCTCGCGTTCGGCTGGATCATCAACCACATTTGAGTTGGGGTTGCCGTCGGGAAAGACGTGAGAGGCATCCTCGTTGTCCTCAAGAAATACGTCATTGACGCCATTGGTGGCCTGATCAACCACCATATTACCATCTTGATCAAATCCATCGTTTTCATAAGCAGGCGTCCAAGTATCCCAAACATTGCCAGTCCAACCACCAGGCAGTTGATTGGCAGGGTTAAACTGATTAACCGCGCGGGAAGGTGGCCGAATTGAGGTGCCAGCGAACCACTCCCCCGCTACCTCTCGACCCGCCACTATGCGTGGGGTGGTGGGAGGAGTGCCACCCGGGCTGATAATGGTAGTACCTGGAGACCCAAAACCGATGTATCCTAAATCGACATACGCGCCAAGTGGTTCCAAATCATTAAAGTCAATGGCGTCATACCCAGGGTCTGAAGGCTCCACGATCACACCGCCGACAACGCCCACCAGAGCATTCGGTGAGTAAACCCTTACATCAAAGGCACCAACATCTGATAGGATTGGTGGAAAGTCTTCATCATCAACGACTCGACTTACAAGATCGTTGGTATTTAAATTGTTTGGAAATCTATGGTGACCATCGAAACCGATTGTGCCATGAGCAAATCGATTTGACCGGATCGCCAAGTCATCCAAACTGTTGGCAATAAGATCGTGGCGACCTCCACCCGTTGGAATAACGCGAACGGAAATGTCGTTGTTGCGAATGAATTCATCCACTTCCGGGTCCCTCAGTCCAGTTGCCACCATTCCCAAATCTGGTCGAATCAACAGCACTCGGCGGTGTACTCGAAGGGTGTCATCGAACGTAACCCCAACCCCAGAGTTAGAGATGCTACTGCTCCTCTGAAAGCTTACTTCATTTCGTGCGTTGTCATGGTTATCGATTACTGTGCAGAACCAAGCGATTTCCGCCACTGATGATTCTATCACTGGATCCAGCGTAGACGCAAAATTCTGACGGCCTCGGTATAAAGCTCCGTCACTACTACGGGCCGTAAACGCAAGTATGTCATCACAATCGCCTTGGTAATTTTCGACCGAATTAGCAAAGGTATCATCTCTTATGCTGCCCTCGATGTACTCGAAGTATCCTTCGGGCTCGTCCGTTCCGTCATAAACCCTTGTTTCAACGGTCAAGTTTTCCAAATCCGACCGCAACTGGTCTTCGACAATCCGCGCGCGGTTGGCTAACTCGATCAACGCCCGGCCACTCCGCATCTCCTCTGATGCAAACCTGAACGCACTCGTCATCGCTCCCAACACGACCAATGTCATAGAGAGTGCAATCAAGATTTCTACCAACGTCAAACCTGAACGACGGTGGGAACGGAAAGCAAACGGCATGAAAAAACTCCTCGACAAATATCGATTTTGAAAACAGATCGCGGTGCATGCTGAAGGCGACAAAAACTCGCTAATCAACTATAAGACATTTTTGGTGGAGTGGTACATAGATTGTACACATCACGGTGCTGCAGACGAAAAAAGAATCGACAAAACAGTGCCCTCAAAATCAGAAAAGCCCTCGTTTTGAGGGAAACGCGGCTCATTCCATGCAATTTGGGGCGGTTTGAGTCGTTTTTGACTGAAAACTGGGCCACTGCAATTTTTTAATCAAACGAGGCACTTAGTACCGATCTCAAAATCCCCCCGTTTTTGGTAACCTCGAATACGTGTGACTTTTGTGCCGGTCGTTGTCTGAACTTCTACCGCAACATGGTCTACCATGGTAACAACGCCAGTGGACCAAAACAAAACTGTGACAAACTACTCGCGACTTAGCACGGCAAACCGCACTCAACTTTCAACCAACACAATGATGTTCCAATTGACTCGTTCGTTCATTGCACTGACTTTTAACATTACGTTAATCCTGAGCATTGGCTTCACCTCTTGGGCGATCGCCGCGACGCAGTCCACCACTAATACCACTCCACAAGCAACCTCCGATCCAAAACTAAACCAGCTCGTCCAAACAGCCACGAAAACTCAGCAGAGCGGCGACCTCAAATTAGCGGCGTCGCATTGGCAAGAGGTATGGGAACAATTCCCCAACAGCCCATTCGCTGGCGCGGCTAGGTTTCAAGCTGGCAACTGTTACCAACAACTTAAGGACTACTCACCGGCGATCGAAAATCTCAAAGCAGCAATCCCCAAGCTAACTGATTCCGACGATCTACTTCCACGAGCAAAATTTTATCTTGGCTACAGCCAATTTCAGTTCGGTCAGCGACAACTCAAAATAGCCAGCAATGCAGCTCAAACAAAACAAGCCAACGACATACTGATTACCGCCACTCACACATTCGACCGACTGCTCAAGGCACACCCTAACTTCCCCAACACACATCAAGCATACTACTTTTTAGGTGGAACTTACGAAAAACTAGATCGCAAACAGACTGCGATCGACGCCTATAAAAAAATGATCGCCGCTCCCAACCCAACCGGCGTGTTCCAGTATGAATCAAACTTCGCGATTGCTGACTTGAGCTTTGAGCTTGGCCGGTATGAACAAGCCAAGCAATACTTTGACCAGCTGTTAGCAGATCCCAAAACCAAGAACCGCTCCGATCACAATTTAGTCGTCTACTCAGCCGCTGATACTTCGATCGCACTCGGCGTCGCTACCAAGCAAAACGGTGTTGGCCAAGAATCGCAACAACACTTCGTCGATGCGGAGATTCTTTTAAAGACCCTCGTCGAACCCGACGGCAATGATGGCCCGTCCATCGCGTTGGCTCGAAATGCTGAACGTCGACTCGCGTTTTGCTTCCGTCAACAAAACAAGTTCCAAGCTGCCGCCGATACATACGCCTCGGCCTTCAAGAAATTGGACGACAAAGACCCATTTACAATCAAGGTCCAAACAGCCACCGACGCGGGCTTTTGTTATTTAAAAGCTAGTGACTTCAACAACGGCGAAGCATTTTTGAAACTGGCAACGACAACGGTTGGGCAAGAATCTGCCAAAGCTGCTGATCTGCTGTCATCCCACTACCTAAAACAGCAACGATTTAAAGACGCCTACGACCTATCCGTTAGGTTCATTCCCGTGGCCCTACCACCGCATTTGCTGCCGCTGAAAATGAATCAAGCCAAAGCGGCAATGGAAATCGACGAACAACTAAACGAGGCCATCGAATTATTTCAATCGATCGCCACCGATTTCCCTAACCACGAATTGGCCTCGGCCGCTTTGTATAACGTCGCCGTTGGCCAAGTCAAAGCCGGCCAGTACACAGCAGCGGTCACTACCACCGACGAACTTCTAGCGCGGTATCCAGACCTTCGCCGTCTCGCCGACATTCTGGATGTCCAAGGCAACGCGCTGGCCTTGAGCGGCCAACACTCCAATGCGGAAAAGGTTTTTGAGCGATTGATCAACGACCCTGGCCTTACCAAGAACCCTAACCGGTCAGATTGGATTTTGGCCAATGCGCAAGCCAAGTTTGATCAAAACAATTTTGCTGGTGCGATTGCTGAATTGCAGGCCACGATTGAATCAATCACGGATCCGGTTAAAGTTGCAAACGCTTTATACCTAATGGGGGTAAGCCACTACCAATCGCAACAATATGATGCGGCAACCAGGCAGTTAACTGCCATGATTGCGACCAACGCTCAATCCGATTTGCGAAACGACGCCCGGTTATACTTAGGGCTCAGCCTGTTAAAACAGGGCCAATACAAAGAAGCCAAACAGACCATCGATCGTCTCGCAGCCGACGTCCCCGATTCACCCTTGTTAAATCAAGCCTACGTGCAATTGGGCTACGACCGCTATCGAGCAGACGAGCAGGGCGAAGCGATTGCCTTATTCCAAAAAGTGATCGATGCGAAACAAGCCAAACCAACCGAAAAAGCTAACGCGATCCATGGCGCTGCTTGGGCTCATTTGAAATCGCAACACTTAGAACTCGCGCAGACGCTTTTCAAACAGGTCATCGAAACGTATCCCGAATCTGAGCTTGTGTCTTCGGCGAAAACGGGGCTCGCCAACGCGCAGCAACTCGCCGGCGTTACCCCGTCGGCCGAAACCCCGACAGTTGATTCCGACAGTCGTTTGGCAGCCAACGCCAATTTTGATCTAGGCAAACGCGCTTACAACCAGAAACGGTATGACGACGCAATCAAGGCCTTCGCAGCCTGCATCGCCGACAAAGACAATCTCAGCGCCGTCATTCGTGAAAAATCTGCTTACAAATTGGCTTGGGCTTACTACAAACAGAACAAATTTCCTCAGGCCCACACCGCCTTTATGCGGCAGACACAACTGTTTCCAGATGGGCAGTTATTAGCCGATGGCAAGTTCATGGCTGCCGAATCGCTATTTCGAAATCAACAGTTTGGCCCGGCCTTCATCGCTTACAAAGCCGCCAAACCGATTCTAGACCGATCGACCGCCGCTGAAAAAAACCTGAAATGGCTTACGATTTTGCACGGAGCAGTATCGGCAAACAAACAACAAGAATACCAAGCAACGATCGACTGGACACGGGGGATTGCCGCATCTGATGCCGATGAATCGCTGAAGCAGGATGTGTTTTTAGAGATTGGTAAAGCGTACAGCGGTTTGCAAGATGCCGCCAACGCAGCTAAGTACTGGCAACTGGCCATGCCCAGCCTTTCCAACACCGGCGCGGAAGCAACATGCTTGTTAGGACATCAATTGCTAAAAAACAAACGCTATGATGAAGCTGAACGCGAGTTTAAGAAGGTGTTCTTTGGTTTTGGTGGTAACGAAGCCAAGCCAGCCATTCGCCCCTGGCAAGCCTACGCACGATACGAGGCTGCGCGGAGCAACTATCTGCGATCCCAAGCCGCCTCCGATTCGCAAACCAAACAAGCTTATCGAAACATTGCGATCAAACATTTTCAGGCGTTAGTCGACGACTACCCCGACGACAAACTAGCTCCCAATGCGCGGCGTAAACTAAAATCGCTTCGTTAGTAACGCTGGCTTGAGGCGGAATTCCTGGCTAAAACTGATACCACAAACTGCCTCAGCCTTAGCGAGCCGCTAAACTTTTCCCATTTGCCGATCGCGACAAAACACACCAAAATGCCCTCATGAGCCATCACCCTACGACTAACCTGATACTCTTGATGATTGCAGTCGCGACGCTGCCATTAAACTTAGTCGCCGGTCAAACTCTTTCACCAATCGCTCCAACCAAAAACGACGTTTCAAATCCTGTTACCGATGCAGATTTCTATTTGCAAAAAACAGTCGCGAAAATTACGGAGCTACAAGCATTTGCCGATTCGCTCCGCAACAAAACTAGCTTGCAGCAGTTCCCGTATCGGCCAGTCATGTTTTCCAAGCGAGATGTCAAACAAGTTTTTTATACGCTCGAATTGGCGAAGGATCAGATCGACCTATTGCCTGATCACATTAGCGCGGGCAGACTTCGCCAGCACCAACAACTAAAACGACAGGCTGAACAACTGAAACAATACTTGACCGTCGCTCGAACCGGCATACAAGCGGTGCTGGACCCGAAAGGGTTCCCTGATTTAAAGGCAGACGCAGTTCGGTTTCGCGAGATCGGAACGATGCTGGCAAATATCGATTCATTCAAAACCGACCCCGATCTCGCCGCTACGATTTTTCGCCAACTGCCAATCGCTCAAAAAGAAGCTGACCGTATCGTCGCCAAATATGATCTTTTGATTCAGCAGCGAACAATCGCTGGAATACAGCTTACGGGACTCAATCGCTACTTTGCCAGCAAACGAAAATCTTTTGAAGCAATCGCGAAACAACAGCTACTAATTTTGCCGCCGCAAATCAAAGACAGCCTAGAACAAGCCGCGAAGAAACTGCGGCAACCAGGGCAGGGAACTGGTGCCAGTGGACAGCTAACTGACCTACGAGTTCAGTTGCAAAAAACCACCGCCGACTTGAAACTGCTGAAAGCGATTGATCCACAAACATCCGATTTCTCACTTTCGCAGCGCAAAAAACTGGTTGACCTGCAAAGCCGTTTGCAAGAAACGAAGCCCTCGGACAATTACGCTGGCGATGATCGCGACGAATTGTTAACCGCGTTTTCGCCCTTGGCTGCCAAGCTAGATTTGTCCAGCGTACACGTCCCCGCGAAGAATTGGACGCGGCGGTCTTACTGGCAATACAACGATGGGCAATGGTTGAAGATTGATCAGTCTGTTTTGGCGGTCTATGTTTTGCCCAACAAGAATGTCAGCAAAGAAGCGAGTTCGAATTGGCTGCAGTATTGGTTAACCAAGGATCATTTAAGCGATGATGCGATTTCCATCGGTCCCAATGACCACCACAAATGAAATAGTTCAAATCGTTATACTGTTTTCTGTTTTAGCGACCGTGTTTCGTCAATTATAAAGTGATGGTTTGTAGTACCAATCAACTCAACCTTCCAAGCCCGGCCCAATGGATTTGCCTACCAATCCAACTCCAACACCCTCGTTGACGCAACCGGTGCAATTTCTTAGCGGCGTCGGTCCTCATCGCGCTGTATTACTTGAGAAACTTGGGCTCCGGACGGCTGCGGATTTATTGTTCTTTTTCCCGCGCACTTACGACGACTTCACTCAGCTGGATCAAATCGACTCGCTTGAATCAGATCAGTCGGCCAATGTGATGGGAGTTGTAGCGGATATCGATCAAACGATTTCGGGAAACGGCAAGCATATTTTGTATATCCTGATTCGGCAGGGAAATAAATTTTTACGCGCCATCTGGTTTAATCAATCGTTCATGTTGAAACGATTTCAAGCCGGTCAGCGCGTCGTGTTCCGCGGCAAAGTAAAACTCTCTGGCGGTCGCTTTCAAATGAGCCATCCAAAAGTTGTTTGGCTCGATGGCGACCAAAGCGAGGGCGAAGTAACGGGGTTGTCGCCGATTTACCGGTTAACCGAAGGCATCAGCCAACGGCAGATTCGCTCCATTGTCAGCTCAGCGGTCGAACAATTCACCGACTTGGTGCAAGAAGCCTTCCCCCAAGAATTACGAGATCAGAGCGAGGTTTGCGATATTGCTTCGGCAATCCGTCAGATTCATGCTCCCAAAAACCAATCCGAAGTCGACGCGGCACGAAATCGCTTGGTATATCAAGAGTTATTCGTGCTGCAGTTGGCATTGGCGATTCGCCGCCAACGTGTTCGCTTGCGAAATGTCTCTCCGCCGTTGGACATGACGCCCAAAATTCGTTCGCGGATCTTTGGTCGATTACCGTTTGAACTGACTGATTCCCAGCTGAGTGTACTAGAGGAAATCGCCACCGATCTACGGCAGTCGTATCCAATGAACCGCTTGATACACGGGGAAGTCGGTTCTGGAAAAACCGTTGTCGCGTTGTGCGCGATGTTGATCGCCGTCGCACATGGGCACCAAGCCACCATCATGGCACCGACAGAAATTTTGGCGCGACAACACTATCAAACGCTTTCTAAACTGTTGCAGAAATCTCGAGTTCAGTTGGGATTGTGGACGGGGAGTTTAAAAAAATCTGAACGAGCTGATTTGTCGGCGAAAATCGCTGCCGGGGAAATCGACATCGTCGTTGGTACACAAGCCGTGGTTGCCTCTCAATTGGAATTCAGCAAACTGGGTTTGGTGGTCATCGACGAACAACATAAATTCGGCGTCAAGCAGCGGGCGTCGCTTAAGCAATCCGGCCATGATCCGCACTACTTGGTCATGACCGCAACACCAATTCCGCGAACGGTATCGATGACACTTTTTGGTGACTTAGATACTTCCGTCCTATCGCGAACCAGCGGCATTGGCCAAAAAGTAAACACATATTTAGGTCAGGAACACTCACGCGACCAATGGTGGGAGTTCTTTAGGAAGAAACTTCGTGAAGGACGACAAGGGTTCGTGGTCGCCCCCCTTGTCGCCACTGACGACGAATCAGAACTAAACAGCGCCGAGCGTTTGTTTGAGTCGCTGTCCAATGGGCCGTTGGAAGAATTTCGTTTGGGCGTGTTACACGGCAAACAAAGCCCTGAAGACAAAGACGCGGCGATGGCGGATTTTGTCTCTGGAAAAACTCAAGTGATCGTTGCCACGGGCGTTGTGGAAGTCGGAATCGATGTTTCCAACGCAACCGTGATGACGATCGAATCGGCGGAGCGATTTGGCTTGTCACAACTGCATCAACTGCGAGGCAGAGTCAGCCGCAGTCGACATGCTGGCTTTGTTTGTGCATTCACAAGCGACGACAATCCGGATGCCAACGAACGGCTGGCTGCCTTTGCGGAAACCGACAACGGATTTGATTTAGCGGAAATTGACTTGAAACTGAGGGGTCCAGGCAATTTGTTCAGCACCCAGCAAAGCGGTTTTCCGCCCTTGATGATTGCCGATTTAATCCGTGACGCTGATATTCTCGCTGTTACTCAACAACATGCCCGAAACCTCGTTGAAAGCGACCCTGAGCTTGAAAACAAGGATTTGGACCGGCTCCGACAACTGGTTTTTGCACGCTATGGCCAAGCATTAGACTTGGCAGATGTTGGCTAAGCCGTCCACCATTTAGTTGCTACCATTCCTAAACTCATCGTTTTGAGTTGATTCTTAATGAATTCTAAAGAAATTTCTGCAAGTTCGTTCGAGTGCTGCACCCTTTTAATTATACTTTCGGCTTTTAGACGATGTGGTTAACCACATTTTTTCCCCGCTTTACTTCCTACTTTTTAAAATAATTCGGCGATTGGCGCCGCTTATCTTTGAACATGTCAGACTCAAAACCTACTACTACTACTATTTGTTGCATCGGCGCTGGTTACGTTGGCGGCCC
>CAZHCH010000073.1:0-15692 GCA_964530985.1 uncultured Pirellulaceae bacterium
TCATATTTGCACAAATGACGGCGACTAGATGTCGTCATTGGATATCACGTGCCGACAGATGGTATTGCCGTTTGCGTCGGCGTACAAAAACACAAAATCGATCCCAGACTCCAACGCCGATCTGCTGGCAGGCGTATCCAGTTGAGCGACCAAGTCGGTTTTGAGCTGATCACTTCTGGCCATGGCTTTATCAAACACTAGCCCAGGCTTCATTTTGTGCTCGAACACAACCACGTCAGATTCCGCTTCGCGATAAACACGATAGTCTGAAAACTTGCCAGTCGGAGTTACCATCTCCGATCGGTAGCTATTTCCAGTTTCAACGACTTGCTTGATTATGCCGTCCTTGCTGGGAAACATTCCACAGCCAGTTACAAAAAAGAGGCTCGCAAAAACGAGACAAAGCACCATCTGAATTGGGCGACATAGCAAAGCCATTTTTCCATCCTTGAAGAGTTACCATTGCCGGCAACGACAACCTCGCGAGACGATGCCGGTCCGCTTAAAACGCAACCCTAAAATAGCTAAACTGCCTGCTCCTCGAAAACACCAATTTTCCGAAAACGCTCGTATCGATTTGCCAGCAGTTCATCGGTAGACCGCTTACTGAGCTCTTTCAAATTCCGTTTCAGAAATGCTTTCATTTTCGCTGCCATCGAGTGGTGATCACGATGAGCACCCCCCAACGGTTCGTCCACGACCTCGTCAACGATCCCAAAACGCAAAAGATTCTCAGAAGTAAACTTCAACGCTTGGGCCGCTTTCTCGGCATGCTCGGCGCCTTTCCAAAGAATCCCAGCACACCCCTCAGGGCTAATGACGGAATAGTAAGCGTTCTTCAGGACAGCGACGCGATCGCCAACGCCAATCCCAAGTGCCCCACCGCTACCGCCTTCACCGATCACGACGCAGATAACGGGGGTTTCTAGTCGAGACATTTCGTACATGTTTTCGGCGATCACCTGAGCCTGCCCACGCTCTTCGGCGCCGATGCCTGGATAGGCACCAGGGGTGTCAATGAAGCAGATGACTGGCAATTTATATTTTTCAGCCATTTTCATTTTGGCCATGGCTTTGCGATAGCCTTCAGGATGAGCACACCCAAAATAGTTTTCGGTGCGGTCTTTGAAAGTGCGTCCTTTCTGGTGCCCCATCACCATGACCTTCGTACCGTCGATCGTTGCAAAACCTGCTCGAATCGCCCGGTCGTCTCCAAACAGCTTATCGCCGTGCAGTTCAATGAACTCTTCAAATACTAATGATAAGTAATCAGTAGTGTGAGGCCGGTTTTTATGTCGAGCGACCTGCACGGTCTGCCACGGCGACAAGTTGTCATAAATCTCCCGAGTGGTATCAATCAAATTCTTGCGCAGATCTCGCAAGGCTTGGGCCGCAGCGGCGGACTCATCGTTACCAGCTTCTGCCGCAGCAATCTCGGCTTCGATTTTGGCGATCGGTTCTTCAAAGTCTAAATAATCGTCCATCACAATTTTCTTGATGCTAAATAATTTAAGGAATGATTTTGGAGCAAAGTTTTAAAGCAGAGGAAATGCCAAAAATAACGTCCCCTGCCCTGCTCTAGCGTTTGAAACCTTCGGGGCGTTTTCCGGATCGGAACATTTGACACCGCTCAAAGATGCCCAAAAAATCGGCCATCGATTGAAATCTATCTTCGGGCTTCTTAGCCAACATTTTTTTTACCAGCGCCGCGAAGTCGCTCGACGCGTCGCTGCATGATTCAAGTGACGGAATCGAGGCGGTTAGGTGCCGTTTCAACAATTGGTCCGCAGAGTTACCGGTGTAAGGCAATTTGCCAGACATCAATTCGAAAATCATACAGCCTAAACCGTATATATCAGTTCGAGCATCTGGAGCCTTCTGCCGAATCTGTTCAGGGGCCATGTAACTGCGAGTGCCTTGAATGGCTTTTGTCTTACTGCCGAAGAGTCCCGCAAGTCCGCCGGTCTTGATTTTACGGCCGATGGAAAAGTCAATCAGCTTCACCAATCCATTTTCATCCGCCAAAAAGTTATCAGGCTTCACATCACAGTGAACCCAACCTTTGTCGTGCATTTCTTTTAAACCAAGCACACACTGGCGTATCAATGGGGTCAAGATCGGTAGTAGCTCTTCACGTCTTTCGCGGATCGAAATTTTCACGTTGACCGCGTGAAACAATTCCATCGAAATCAAAGGAATGCCAGTTTCGTCATAGTAGTCATAAATCTCAATGACATTCTCGTGACGCAGCAGCTTACCGATCTTGGCTTCGTGCTTGAGCTGTGCAATTTCTTTTTTGTCTTTTCGAAAGCGTGACGTCAGGACTTTGAGCGCGATACGTTTCTTTTCTCCAGAGCGAACTGCTTCCCAAACCTGTGTCGAATTGCGAGCGCTGATTATGCGCAGCAACTGATACGGTCCGATAAAATCCTTGCCGACTGCCACAATATAAAGCCTCAAAATCAATTTATTGGTGAAGCGGCATTTTAGTTCAACACTCCGTGGACCTAAAGGTGGCTTTCGAACCGAGATGGTCAAGTTTTTTACAAAGGAAAACGCTCCGCCGCCTGCACAACAGATGGAGCCACGACACAAGCACCGCTATTCCACCTAGCCCCAAGCCAGAATCCCTCGCTCGATCATCCCGCCGACCACCGCATAACCAACGAAAATCATATACAAGCCACAGAAGACATAGGCTGTGTTGCGACTGATCTTGCGAAAATACCACATGCTCGAAAGGGCACAGACGCTCAAGAAAAACAGCAACACTCTCAGTCCCACCACGCCGGCCATTGTTTGCCCGTCTTCACTCACCAGTAATACGGGTTCCCAATTGTTCAAATAGCAACACACCAATAACGGAATCGACATGCCAATGCAGATATCAAAAATATTTGATCCGAAAACGTTCGACACCGCCCCTGAATCGTCGCCACGCATCGCTGATCCCAGCGACATAAACGTATCTGGAATCGATGAAACTGCAGCTGTCAAAATCACCGCTACAAAAAACGGCGATACACCCAGTTTCTCCGCCGATGAATTGGTTAGTTCAACCAACAAATAACAAGCCACCGCCGCGACGATCGTCGACCCCAGTAAGATCAGCGTCGCTGAAATACGATTTAGTTTGACATCAACAAACCCGAACAGCATCGATGCTTCGTCATCTGGTTCGTCGACCGAAATGTTGTCAGCAGCCAGTTGTCTGCGGTAGGCTCGTGTTGCGAGGTATAAGTGCGAAACGTAAACCACATAAGTCAGTAAAGCGACTACCCCCATCCACCAGTGAAGCTTCGGTTGAAACAAAAAATACAACAGCCCAAACTGCACAGCGATTACCCACATCCCGTCTCGATTAACAACGTCGCGTTCGATCGACACAAAAGGCTTACTAGGCCGGTAAAACGAAACCGCAATCGCGCAAACTGCTGGGATTAGTACCAAGTTGTAAATCGAACTACCCGCGCAAGTGGCAATCGTCGAACCGTAACCTTCGGTACTTTTAGCCAACTGGGCCACCTGATCAGCTGATCCCGTGATAGCGACAGTGACAAAGAACAAACCCGTGAACAACTCGGGCATACTACTGGCGATTGCATCTAGCGTCGCGCCGCGGACCGACGAGGGCACGCGTAATTGCACGCCTACCCATTGAGCCGCGTCAGCGAATGGATCACATGCTTCGCCAATTAAAATCGCGATCGTAGTCGCGGCCGAAAGCACGAAGCATACTTCGATCCAAAACCCGGCCTCAGTTCGTAAACCCCAAAAGACTGCTGTTGCGATCAGGCTGATCGCGAAAAAAGTCGCGGTGCTAAACATCCAGCCGAATCGACTTATGGATGCACTGTCTGGTTCAATCATAAAGTACTTTAAAAGTTCTAAAATTACGCACGTTAGCGACTAACCGGCACACCGGTGATAACGATAACTAGTCATCGCGAATTATAACCGGTTTTCAACTTTTGGCTGCAATGGTCAAGCGGTCAGCCTACGGCCAAGAAACGAAGTCACTTCCGACAGAGCCACAGATATCTAGCAATGAAAAGCTTTGGAAATTGCAAATCGACTGCTGCTCTTGCCTCGGCAGGGTTTCGAACCGCGAAAAACACGAAATAAGGGAAAGTTAGGATCGAAATTCAATGCGACCTTCAAGCGATTTCTTGCTGCATGAATTTCACATATTTTATTTCTTTCGCGGCTGGAAAAATCTACTCGCGGTCGCTTGTATTGCAAATCGCTCGGACTGTTTAAAATGATTGAGTGACACATCGTGACTGAGGTACGCGAGCAACCGGTCGGTTTCCGATTCCATTTCACTCAAATTGAGGCCCCGATGAAATCTGTTTTACGTGAAGTCGATTCTGAGAACCGAAAATTCGGCAGTGGCTGGGTCAGCGGGTTTCTCGGACTGGCACTTGCAATTGCGGGATTGGCAACGGTGCTATGTTTCTGGTACCCACAATGGCTGACGGTTCAGGACGCCCGCGAGTTTTATACCAACCACGAGCAATCAATCCGAGTGGTCCTTTCGCTTGTTTTGATCATTGCTTTTCTGTTGGGAATGATCAGCACAATTCTTCGTCGACAAAAAGTCCTCGGGTTTGCAACGGTCACATTGGTCCTGATCGCAACATTGATGGGGGGCTCGCGAGCAACTGCAAAACATGAATTGACCAGTGACGTCTATTTAGGAATGGATTTCTTCCTGCTCAACCTGATCTTCTTGGGAATGTTGTTCATCCCGATCGAGCGACTTTTCAAGAAAGTCGATCAACCGATCTTGCGGTATGAGTGGCGAGAAGATTTGCTGTACTTCTTTATCAGCACACTGTTTGTTCAGGCACTGACGTATCTTTCATTGGCACCTTCGTTGGCCGCATTGGCAGCGACCGAATGGGCAGCTAACATTCGCCAAACCATTGCCGGTCAGCCATTTGTGGTTCAATTTCTTGAAGTCATGTTTCTAACCGATTTGGCTCAGTATTGGTTTCACCGAACGTTCCATAAAATTCCCGCGCTATGGAAGTTTCACGCGGTCCATCACTCGGCGCAAGCGATGGACTGGCTGGCAGGTTCTCGCATGCACGTGATCGAAGTTATCTTGATGCGGTCTTTCACAACGCTGCCAATGTACGTGATGGGATTTGCGGAAGCTCCGCTGTACGCGTATGTGTTTTTTGTCTACCTGCTATCGGTGTTTATTCACGCGAACATCCGGATCCCATTTGGCTTTTTGCAGTACATCGTCGCGACACCTCGCTTTCACCACTGGCATCACGGCATTGAAGAAGAAGCGATCGACAAAAATTTCGCCATTCATTTTCCAGTGATCGACATGGTATTCGGAACCTTTCACATGCCCGGTGATCGCTGGCCCGAAGGTTACGGCATCGGCGGTCACCCAGTCCCCAAGGGATTTTGGAAACAACTGCTCTACCCGTTCAAATCGGATAAAGATTAAGCGTTCGTCACACTTGGCCAAACTCCTAAGATGCTTCCGACGTAGTTGGTTTGGGACCTCTTGGGGCGAACACTAATACGATCGTTGCTCCGCAAATCACCATCGCTAAACTAATCAAGAACGGCGTCGTCACTTGATTAATTAAATTCTTGGACAGTGTTTCGGTTAGCGTGTTGACCACCGGTGCGATACCGAAGACCAACGGCATGATGAAAATAGGTTTGCCACCGAAGTTGAATGCATAAATAATCCCCAACGCACCGATCGCACCTGCAGCTCCAGCCAACAAAGACCAACCAATGCCCGAAGCACTGTTCCACGAACCAGGTTCAGGAAACCTATCCGCCAACATGATCGGTACAATCACTGCGATAGCAAAGTACGCTAGGCCAACACATAAAAATGGTCGCAACCGGCTGCCCTGCATTTTAGCTTGCCCGCTGTGCAGTACGGGCCCATAGGCTCCCCAGCATAAGGCCGTCAGTCCAATACAGCAGGCCACCAGCATGAAATTAGGCTTCGAATCTTTGCTCTCATCAAGTTGAGCAACTTCAGATGGTGCTTCCGTCTTTTCATCTACGGGCGAATCCACTTTGGTCGTTTCAGCGTTTGCCTCTGGGGCCGCATCGTTCGAATCATCCAGATCAGCATTCTGGTCGGCCTCCACGTCAGCCTGTGCATCGGTTTGCAGCGAAACGGGCGTGATGTTTTGAGCCACCTGAACTACCGTCGTTTTTACGGGCTCAGCTACCTTAGCTTTGGCCGGTTTGAACCGAAGTACGCCTGCGGCGCCTAGAGCCGCCAACACAATCCCCACATAGAAGATCGGTTTCGCTTGTTTGATGGTCCCCGCCATTATCATCGTGACGAAGGTGTTCACAACGGGCGCTAAGCCAAACACCAAGGGCATGACGTAAACTGGTTTGCCACCGTACTTGAAGGCCAAGATGATCCCGAGGGCCCCGATCGCGCCCACCAAGCCAGCAACAAACGACCAGACAAAACCACCAACCGACCACCTCCCTGTTTCGTCTTTGATCCACAACACAAATAGCGGATAAACCACCGCGATCAAAAAGTAAGCGATGCCAACACAAATAAATGGCCTGAGCGAGCTCAACTGCTTTGGGCCGGCGCCAAGTGCCTCTTGCCCTAGGTGTAAAACGGGGCCGTAAACACCCCAGCAACAAAACGTTAAAATTACAAAAACGAGAAAAGTGAAGTTTCGCATGAGAGAAATTGAATTCGTGTGTTAAATGGCGAGCCGTGTTGGATCAATTTAACAGCCAGCTCGCCAATTGTCAGGAAGCCGTCGCCGCATTGCAATGAATTTTATTGGGCCACGCCTGTAGCCGGGCTCGCCAGAGTGCGGGTTTGCCCTAGGTGGCTCAATCACCGTTTACTCAGTCGCCTGAATTCTGGCGAATCCAGCTACGCCAAAACGATCAAGTCCGCCGCAAATTTCCGTACCAAGCGATATGCAAACGGCGGCAGAGCTTGAACCCGTGCTGTTCGCAGAGCGGCGCCAGCCATTGCTCACGCTGGCCAAGATCATCCTGCTTAATCCCCTCGGGCATCAACAGCACCCGTTTCGGGTCAAAATCCCCCACTGCGTCCAAGTAAACAAGAATTTCATCCAGATCACTCGGATGACTGACAACAAACTTCAGTTGGTATTGATGACGTTGAATCAACTGGCGAACCACTTCTGGGCGATGCCGAGCTTGTTGGTGCTTTTCCAACCACTCCCCTGCCCTACCGGCCTCCGGATCCGAATTCGACAACTTGGGGCTGATCGACATCAAATCACAATCCAGCTCGTGTCCGATCGTTCCTGCGGTTTCCATCGTGATATGAAATTTGGCTGCGTGTAAAGCTGCACAAAGTTCAACGATATCGCGTTGCATCATCGGCTCACCGCCGGTCAAGATAACGTGCCGAGTCGCCTGACTTGAGGAATTTTTATCTTGAGAAAAATCAAAACCGCCCGACGAAAAATCGTTCATCGGCGAATCTTTGCCGGTGGGCTGACGCTGCATCGGCGGCAAAGCAGTCAGTGTTGTTCGACGAACGCCTTGTACGATTTCTGGAACGGTTAGCCGCTTTCCTTCGGGTTTCCACGACGCAAATGGCGTATCACAGAATCCGCAGCGCAAGTTACAACCACTGGTTCTTACCAGAACGCTGGGCGTTCCAGTCAAAAAGCCTTCGCCTTGACGCGAATGATAGATTTCGGAAATAAACATGGACGGCTGGTCGAAAAAACAAGTCGCGAGTATCTTGTCGGATTGTGAAAATTGGCGAGAAGCTCGAACGCTACTCGTGAAAACGCTACTTTCGCAGAGCGAAAGGCGATTTTGGGACAAAGCCTAATTTGAATCAACTAGTATAGAGAATTGTAACGATGACGACTCCTTTCCGCGACTTGATGGAAACATTTGAAAATCCTTGCCCTGAGCGTGATTATCTGAACGAAATCACATGTCCGGAATTTACTTCGGTCTGTCCAAAAACTGGCCAGCCAGATTTTGGCACGTTGATTTTCACGTACGTCGCTGACAAAAAATGCGTTGAGCTCAAAAGTCTTAAAATGTACTTGCAAGAGTTTCGCAACGAAGGCATTTTTTACGAGCGAGTCACCAATCGAATTTTGGACGATTTCGTGGCAATGGTGGAACCACGAAAAGCAACCCTGACTGCAAAGTTCACTCCACGCGGCGGCATTAGTTCTATCATTACAATTAACTACCCTGAATAAGACGACAGATTTAAACCACTGAGTTTCTCCGATTCAGAAAACCCCAACGCGGTAGGTCGCAATCGAGCCGATCAAATTAAGAAATAACCATGGCACCATCGATCTTACTTTCCGGTTTCGCAGATGAAGCCGCCAACGACAAAACGCTCGATCAGCAGTTTTCTGCTTTGGCTGCACTAGGCATGCGTTATTTTTCGATTCGATTTGTCGACGCTGGCAAGGGTATTAAAAACGTCATGCAACTCGACGACTCTGAATTGGAAACCGTCCAACAAAAAATGCACGAGTACGGACTGAGTGTATCTTCGCTAGGGTCGCCAATCGGAAAAACTAAATTACTGGATGTAGAAGACGGCACAACAACGCCTTACCGCCCCTTCGACCAGTACCTAGTAGAAGATGTACCTCGAGCCTGCGAGCTGACCAACGCGTTGGGGGCAAAACTGATTCGTGGTTTTTCGTTTTATCATCCGCGTGGTAGCAACATCGAAGACCACTTCGCTCAAGCAGTCGATCAGATCGGCAAGATTGTTGATGTCTGCGACTCGCACGGTTTGACTTATGGCTTAGAAGTCGAAGCAAACTTAGTTGGTCAGACCGGTGATTATTTGGCGAGAATTAACCAGCAGATCAACCGCGATGCGATGTTGTTGATCTTTGATGGCGCAAATCTGGTCACAATGGGACTGTCTACCGAAGAGGTTTTCCAGCAGTACATGGCGATGAAACCAGGCTTGGGCTGGATCCACATCAAGGACTTCGCCAACCCAAATCCAAGCAAGCGAGTCGAACACGTTGACGAGGAGTCGTTGAAGCACTTTGTGCCAGCGGACGTTGGCGATTCCGGCCACGAGAGAATCTTTCAGGACCTAGTCTCGTTCTTACCAGAACTTGATGCACGGATGAAAAAGCGAGGAGCCCCAGGTGTGTTCATCGACTTGGAACCGCACGTGAAAGGTGGTGGCCAATTCGGCGGCTTCAGCGGCCCTGACGGATTTGGCGTCGCGTTGCGTGGGCTGTGCCGAGTGCTTGACAAAACCGGCATTACGTACAAGCTACGAGACTTTGCGGATGTGCGGTCGGACCGTGGATTCTGAGCGAATTTGGTTGCCACGAACCACTAAAACAGATTGGAATCAGCTTTTAAGCCAAGTTCTTCAATTCGTAGTTGGTCTAGTTTGGCCGCTTCGAATTGCTTGGCCCTGATGTGAGCTTGGCGGCGATGGTTTCGCAAGACAGCGACGATTCGAGTTTCTCGCTCCTTAAGCTCGCGGATACTGCCAACTGAACGTTCAATTCGGTTGACTGCATCACTATCGAAAACCAGCAGTCGAATTTCGGATGCAGCAATGGCAAGGTCGAGATCTTCTAACGCAAGATGATAGCTGCCGTAGGAAGCCAGAGAAGTATTGCCCTGGATTCGAATGACCTTCCCACTTGGATCTGTCCAAGTGGGCTGCCATGGCATCTGAGTGAGTACGAAACCGCGAGTGTCCAAGAAGGGTGGACCGTCTTTTAACAACAGCATGCTTTCGTTGTCATTCGGTAAAGAACCGTAAATCTCTTGCGGCCGAAAGCCGATCTTTTTTAGCCAAAGTCGATCAAGGTCGGCCAATCTAGTTTGACCTTGATCTTCGAATATCAAACTCCGCGTTGCTAACAGAACAACCAAGTTTCCCGTTACTAATTCTACTTTGTTGGATGCTGCTTCAATGATGGCCTGCTGCCGCTTGGCTTTCAGATCGGAAACTTTATCGCTGGATTCATCATGTGCCTCGACCAAAAGATCCAAACGTTTATTTCTTGCTAGCCACAGCAGCTGTTCCTCTTGAATTTTGGTATTCAAAAGATCCATTAACAGTAAATGCCCTTCGTCAGTATGACGTGAAAGCAAGCCCGCAGTTACGAGGGTGCTGATTTCAACTGGCACCTGAGAATACGAGCCCCAGCTTGGACTTTGACTAGCAAACAAACTGAATTTCTGATGGCGGATGGGGACGAATTGCCTTTCATACTTTCCAATCCCTAAATTGATCTGTCGCAGCGCTTTGTCCAATTGGACGCCCGCAAGTGCTCGAAGGTAGGCCAACTCATTAAGTTCGTCGGGGCCTTTATCGATGATGTCGAAAATTGCTTTCTGATAGGCAGCTAGTGACTCGTCAAAACGTCCCAAGAAACGTAAGCAGACAGATCGCATCTGCCAAGCATTTTTGTCATTCGGGTCACTCTCTAAAATCTCGTCGCACAAAGTCAGGCCTAGATCACCTTGATCGTTTTCTGCCAGCAACCTGGCGAGATGAAGTTTGATATGCGACGATTCTGGATCCATTTGCAAGGCCTTTTGGAGTAACTCAATCGCTCCTTCAGGATTTGCATTTTTTTCTTCATTGACTGCCGCAGCAACTTTCCATTGTGCACTATCCCGGCGACAGCCACTACTGATGACGATCAATGCCAACCAGCACAAACAAAGTGCTCGGCCAATCCCAGCTCTACGACGTGTCGCACGACTACCGAGTCGGATTAGATTACAAACCAAGGATAACATTTAGGGTTCCAGAAAATTGACCAATGTTTGTTGAAGTTCAGCCTGTATTTGCAACAGTCGATCGCGGTCACGAATTTTATTTCCGTCGTCATCAGTAACGTAGTATATACCGATCACTTGGATGCCGTACGATATCGTACGCGCGTAGGTCACATCTAATTGCAACTGATGAATTTTCCTTGCAATCTTATACAGCAACCCAGTTTTGTCACTTGAAAACACGTCGACAACCGTTGCGTTGGCCACTGTATCGTTATCGATTTTAACTTGAATTTCTGGTTGTTCTGCCTCCGAGGCGACTCGGTCTTCTTTTTTCCAAACGCTTGGGAAGCGAAGTGTCTCCCAGCTTTGGTCACTAAAGACTTTATCCAAAACCCTCTCTCTGATTTCTTCTAGGCGACTTGCTGGTGGCACGTCCTTAAACATCAGATCTTCGAACTGAATCCAGTACCAAACCATGTCATCGCCGATGGGTTTGATATCCGCGCCGTGAATTTGCAACCCCATGCCAGTGACGGTACCAGCAACTTTATGAAATACTCCAGCACGGCGTGAGGACGACTTGGCGACCGCAATCTCAATAAGCTTAGTCTCAGGCACCGGATTTACCCAACACAAAATACCGTCTTCGACCTTCTTGAGCTCCAGAAGTCGTTCGGCGATCTCAGTCACTGAGCGTCCGAGGCAATAGTTGTTGGGCATGCACGCAGCTTTGTCCATCAGCCATGATCGTTCTTCTTCATCGCCACCCAGTGCGGACACTCGGTCGTAGATTTCCTTCAGGCGTGGTTCGAGCCGACCGTCGTAGTCACCAGTTAAAACCCGTTTGGCGCTTTTGAATAGATTCGTTAGTAGGTCCAGCTTCCAAGGCGTTAGCACGTCTGGACCAACACCTTTAATGTCGGCTAAAGTTAGTATAAACAACATCGACAGCATTTGTAACGATCCGATGTTAGCGGCAAACTCAGCAACCAAACTTTCGTCGAAGATGTCACGGTGAAAAGCCAAGTGCGACATGACTAGATGATTGTGCACCAAGAATTTTATCGTCTCACTATCTTCCTCATCTAAACCAAATCGTTTTCCCGTAGAATCGGCAATACGTCGGCCGACTTCGCTATGGTCTTCCGAGAACCCTTTGCCCAGATCGTGTAAAAGCAGCGCGAGATGTAACAGTTTTTTGTTGCGAATATTTCGATAGGTCTCGCCAATAATCGTCTGATCCTGTTCGAAAGAAATCGCATGTTCAAGGGCTCTTAACGAATGCTCATCGACAGTGTACTTGTGGTATTCGTTGAATTGCAAAAGTCCCCGTGCATGACGAAACTCTGGGATGATTTTTCTCAATACCGTCATTTCGTGCAGCCGTCGCAGTGCTCCACCGAGCCCCTTGGTGTTGGAGAGCAGTGCCATGAATCGATGAGCACATTCTTGAGTAAATTGAATACTGGATCTGCGTTTGAGCATCTCGTGGCGAATCGCAATCCAACTCTCATGTTCGATTGCTTTCTCGTGCAAACACGACAACTGCATTAAACGCAGCACTTGATCCAATTGCGTTTTTACTTCGTCGATCGATTGTTCGCTAACACCAATAAAAGTTGGCCCCATACGAAAGTGCTCATCAACTTGCTTGGTAATCATCGATCCTAGCACAGAAGTTCCGCGTTGCTTGTGCTGCAAGCTCTTATTGACGAAGTGATTACAAACATAGCTCAAACGGCTCGTATAGCGAAAATAGTCCCGCATGAACTCTTCGACCGAAAGCAACGCATCGTCACCTGGATAGCCCAGCCAATTTGCCACGCGAACCTGTTCGCCTCGTTCAAGCCCGTCGTTTGCACGGTTCGCGTGAAAATGCATCTCATTACGAACTCGCAACAAAAACTCGCGCGAGGCCAGTACTTGATTCGAATCGGCAGTTGAAATCGCACCTTTAGCCAGCAATTGCTTGGCGTCGGTTTCTCCAAAGCGCACAAACCCAAGCCAACGGATCAAATGAATATCGCGTAGTGCTCCACGCGATCGTTTAACGTTTGGACGTAGCAAATAAACCGTTTCGCCGTACTCACGCCGTTCTTTCGCTCGGGCGGCGATAATCGCTTTGATCAAACTGGTATTTTTCTTGTTGGCAATCCGTCGAAAACGACCTTGGAAATTCTCGAACAAGTCAGGGTTGCCGATGAGCAAACGAGCTTCTGTCAGCGAAGAAAAAATATACGCGTCAGACAACGACATCGTGCATGCTTCGCGGGGCGTGCGACAACTAAAGCCCAACTGCATACCCGAATCGGTTATATCTTGGCTTAACCGACGCGAAAGCTCAATGATTTCTTCGGTCAAACTGCCCTGATACAGCAGCATCATGTCAACATCTGAAAATGGAGCGATGTCCCCACGACCACAACCGCCAAGCAACGTAATTGCAACTCGTGATCCAAGATCTGAAGAAATTTCGTCAATCGCAATTTGACAAATCTGAAACAATACCGAATCGAGTAACTCGGTGAGCTGAATACAAACACTTAGCCCTGAAGCACCTGACTCATGAACTTCACGAAGCTTGCTGCAACCGTGTCGCCAAGTTTGACGAGCCTCGACTACGCTATGTCGCATGCCAACTCCGGAATTGGTTCTAAATACGCTAAAATAAGATTCTTTGGGGAATTTAGTGGCTGACCATTTGATCCGTTTGCCAGTCGCTTCGGATTACTTTGAGTAATGGTAACTATCTGGTTTGATGATTCGCCGGTTGCACTATAAAAAATGATCGACATTTTGGTGCGAACTGGCGATCCCATCAATCTGGCGCCCTCCGTATTGGCTTGAAACATCAACCCAATGCGAGAGCAAAGATATACGTTCACCGGATCAACTGCAAGCAGCACAGCACAAATCATCAACAAGATCGGCACGACAAACACTGACGTTTAATCGCCACGCCCCGAGCCCGGTCCAACTATTTGATTTGCTTTAAGAAAGCCTTTACTGCCACCCAGTAACTCTTGTTATCACTAAACTTTTCCCAGAGAGCGCGAGAACCGTGATTGCCCTTTGTTTTGGGCAAGAACGTGTGAAGCAATCCTGCAGGAACAGCCTCTGAAATCGAACGCCATTTCTTAAATTCGTTCTTCGCAGACGTAATAAAAACTGGATCTCCAATCTTCCTAGCCGATTGCTGAACCCAATTGCGAGATTTGCCCGACCTTTCAAAATACTCACCAGGGGCAAACGCCAAAACGCCATCAATTTTATCTGGATGTTCTCCAGCAATTCGAAGTGCTAACCCTGCACTGTAACTGCTACCCCACAAAATTAGTTTTCCTTGGGCGTAGTTCGTTTTTGCATAGCTGATCGCCGCCACCATGTCTTGCTCAGCATCAGGAAACTGCACTGGTTTGGCGGCGACAGCCGCTGCCTTGCGCGCCGTTTCGTTGCTGACTCCATTGACCTCACCGCCGGACCGTTGGTCAATCGCTAAACAATTAAAACCCAGTGCGTTCAGCTTTGGCGCGATCTCTAGATATTCGCCTCGTGACCATCCCGCCTGGTGACACAATACGATGAACGGCGTTTTCTTATCCTGATGAGCCATATACAAATCAGCGGTGATCGCGATCTCGTCATCTGATTTAAAAGAGAGCTTTTTAAAAGAAACCGGCTTTTTATCAATCGTAGCTTGAGAGCTATCGGACTGCGCAGTCACAGTACTTGCCAGCAATCCCAAAAACGAAATCAAACAGAGTGAAAAAGCAAATCGTCTCATCTTGACACCACCTTAAAAACAAAGCGTTCTTTTTAGTTGCAACACCCAGTCAGGACCTGAAGCCGTTACTACTTTGAAACCGAACCTGGTTTGGCTTGCACAGGTTTGGCTTCGTCTTTTTTCAACACGATCTTCTTCGGTGGTTCAGTACCTTTGGCGTAAAACTTCATTGAAACAGAGTTCACACAATGCCGAACATTTTTCTCGGTTAAATATTCGCCTTGGAATACATGGCCGAGGTGACCACCGCAGTTCTTGCACAAAATTTCAGTGCGGCTACCATCGGCGTCGATTTTGCGTTGTATGGATCCCTTGATTTCATCATCGAACGCAGGCCACCCGCAATGCGATTGGAATTTGTGCTCAGAACTATAGAGCGGTGCATTGCACCGGCGGCAAACGTACAAACCTTCAGCATCGGTCTTAGTGTACTCTCCCTTGTAGCCCCAACCGTCTGGTCGCTCAGTGCCCTTGTCGATGATCACTCGTTTTTCTTCTGCGGTTAATTTGTTGTACTGCGTCATTGGCGTTTTCGAGGTGAGATTGGTCTGGTTTTTTTGGTTAACTTGTCGGCCGGACTGGTCGCCAATCGGTGAAACTAAAGTAGCCTGCTGCGTACCCGTACCATCAGCATAAACCTCGGTGGCAGCGTGAGAAGGCTTTTCTTGTCTGATCAACATGATTGCGCCGAAGATAAAAAAGGCAACAATCGAAAAAAAAACGGCTAAGAAACGGAACATGTACTTTATCCAGTTAAGGTGTGGCGGTCAGAGGGCATTGTAGAGTTGTGCGCTGAAGGCTTGCAATGTCATATGCCAGATACTAATGACGCCACGAAACTGATTTTCTTACTCCATTTTTCACCAGAGACGTTCTTTAGTCAATCAATCATGGTCATTAAGATGAACGAATTCATCGTCACTGCTGAGTTTTGCCGGTGGAGCATTGGACGTTGAAACGGCTGATACACGCTGATATTAGACCGGCTGCAGCAACGCTATCAACAGAGTTTCTTAGAATTCATCTCTCGGATAATTTCGCATGAACGATAAAAAGCAACTTAAAATCGGTTTAGTTGGCTACGGTTTTATGGGGCGCACCCACTCCAACGCCTTCAAGCGGGTCGGCGACTTCTTTCCAGATCTCCAAT
>CAZHCH010000074.1:0-15353 GCA_964530985.1 uncultured Pirellulaceae bacterium
AAATCGATCGCCGCTTGAGCATGTTCGCGAGCGCGAAGCCGAGCGTACTCGAGCGATCCCGTTTGGGCGAGATACGTTTGCAACTGCTCAGCAGTCGACGCTGGATCCCGCAAGAACTTGACCAGCTCTATACTTTGCTCCTCGGGCAAGTTTTCCAAACAGTGAATCACAGGCAGCGTCGGCTTCTGATTCAACAAATCCGTACCAAGGGTTTTACCCATTTGATCATCCTGCCCGACGATGTCCAATACGTCGTCAATGATCTGAAAAGCCACGCCAAGGTTGCGACCATACGCTTCAAACTGATCGATCACCTCTTGGGTCGCTCCCGAGAGCAACGCACCGATTCGACAACCGACGCCGCAAAGTTCGGCAGTTTTTTCGGTGATCATTCGCAAATAATCATGTTCTGACAATTCAAAATTGCCTTGCCACGCATTCTGTCGCATTTCTCCTTCGCAAACTCGGTTGCTAGCCTGGGCTAACATTTGCAACGCTTCGCAAGACCCACCTTTAGCAGCAATGTGAAACGAGTGGGTAAACAAGTAATCGCCCAACAGAATGCTTTGTTTGGCACCCCAAATTGAATTTGCGGTTGGGCGATGACGGCGAGTGTCGGCTTGATCTAAAATATCGTCGTGCACCAAAGTCGCAGTGTGAATCATTTCTAACGCCGCAGCGAGCTGGAAATGGGCCGATGTCAATTGGCCGACTGCCGCTCCAGAGAGCAGTAAAAATACTGGCCGGATCCGCTTGCCTCCCAGCAGCCAACTATGCTCTAGCAGCTGATCAACAAAAGGGGCATCACTGCGAAGCTCGGTCTGAAGAATCGTCTCGACCTGCTGCAGTTCAGCCGCGATCGGCGCGTAGACCGCTCCCAAGTTCGATTCATTCGAACTGTTGGGACCTGTTTGCAATTGCGACTGTACTCGCTGCAACGAACTCAGGTCATCGGCAGTTCTGCTCACGTCTTCATCCTGTAAAAATCGCTGGTCTAAAAAGAGCCTTTCACTGTTGGCTCTGTTATGGGTTGTTGAGTCCGTCAATCAGTGTTGAGTCTCTCCGAAAATCTCCGCTTTTACCACCCGACTTATGTTCGAGCTGGATTTGGGTGACTTGCATCGAACGATCAACACTTTTGCACATATCGTAAACGGTAAGGCAGGCGATCGACACGGCGGTGAAAGCCTCCATTTCAACCCCTGTCTTTTGTTCGGCAGCAACTGTCGCAGACACCACTAAAGTTGCTGTTCCGTGATTGGCGTCTGAATCATTTGCCGCGGTTTCAGTAAAAGCGAACTTTAAATCAACTGAATCCAAGGTAATCGGATGACATAACGGAATAAGTTCACTCGTTCGCTTGGAGGCCATGATCCCAGCCAAGCGAGCGATTTCAATGACATCCCCTTTACCAAACGCTTTGTTGGTAATCAGATCCGCAGTATCGCTGTTCATGATGACTTGCCCAGACACGACCGCGACCCGATGGGTAGCTGTTTTGTCGGACACTGAAACCATTCGAGCGGACCCTTGGTCGTCGAAGTGAGTGAGTTGATTGCGCTGGGACATAGTTTATTGAATTGACGAATCAAATGTTAGGCTGACTCTCAGTCACCCCATCTATCAAAGTGAACCGGTTTTTACTCGGCGACCAAACAAGATAAAGTGTAAAGATGAACTATTTTCGTTCACCCTAAATGCAAAATCGACCGCAAACAAACATGTTTGTAGTTCGTTTCTGCTGGAAGTCAGCCAAGAGAATAACAAAACGTGCATTTTCGGCATAGGATCGCTAGAATGTTTTGGTATTTGTTCTGAAATATACGCTCGATTTGCCCCTAAGTCGTTTTGACGTACCCATTTGCGGGACGCAGGCTATGCGTTAGAAGTGTGTCAATTGGTCGCAATGCTTGGCCCGATCGGTTAACAATGGACCGTTTATTTAATATCGCGCCCGGCATGTGACTCGCCAAATACTCACCTCGGCTGGATATTAAGTCGAACTTCTGTATGCGGCGAGTATCAGTTTGGTTGAATAAAGGGATTCTGGCATCGAAAGAATCGAGTGATTCCATACGATGATTTCAGAGCGATTGTTTTATTTGTGTTCGCAAGCGTATTTTTGTTTAAAAGAACATACGACCAAGCCGATTTCGACGGCTATAAAATCTGCAAAAAAGTGGTTGCTCGTGTATCACTAGAATCAAAAGATAAATACGATATTCCCAGCAAGCGTTTCTTAGATATCGGTTTTTGAGGCGCTGGCTCATCCAGTTTACGGAATCTCTCAAAAATCGATTTGTTGTAATTTTAATTATCAATGGACTTGTTTCAGAATTTTCGATTTGACGATCCGCTGTTCAATATGGCGATCGTTTTGGTGATCGGGATTATTGGCGGCGAGATTTTTGCTGCGATTAAACTTCCGAAGGTTACCGGCTGGATCGCAACAGGCATCATGCTACGACAATTGTCGTTGCCAGGCATGGAGGCTCACGCGGCAGAGGGAGAGCCGATACCACTAGATAAGTTTTTGCCTTACATGAATTTCGTGTTGGGCTATATCGCGTTTACCGTTGGCGCGACGTTGTATTTCAACAGTTTACGAAACACTGGTAAGCGTGTTGGCTTTTTGCTGTTAGGTGAGGCGACGATCACGCCCTTGTTGGTTGGCGCGATCATGTATTTCATTGGACCGATCATCAATCCGTCCATGTCGGTCGAACCAGCCATACTGCTGGCGGCCATTGCGATTGCCGGCGCGCCAGGCACGACCGTTTTGGTGATTCAAGAAGCCCGATCCAGAGGGATTCTTACCCGAACGTTGTTGGTTGCAATTGGCTTGATTGACATGGTTGCAGTGGCGTTGTTCGTGTTTGTGTCGTCGTTGCTAAAAGCCGAAAGTGGATTTGCCGACGGGTTCGCAAGTGTCGGGATTCAGTTTGCAGCCACCTTTGCGATCGGTGCGGGCTGTGCGTTACTAGCCGTGTTTTTGGTGCGGACGATCGTAAAACCAGCGTTTTTGGGCCCCCTAATGGTTGCCGTTATTTTGGGGGCTTGGGGAGCCGCGGCTGGCTTCGGAACCTCCGGTGGAATTCTGGCTTGTACTTTTGCTGGAATCGTCCTGACGAATATCCGGCACGACTTGGTGCGTGCAGGTGAAGCGTATTTAAAATCGATCGGTGGCGTTTTGTTTGCACTGTTCTATACCTTTGCTGGCATGAGGCTGGACTTTACGAAAATTCCAGAAGCCGCTGGTTTGGTGATCCTCTACTTTATTGCTCGGCTGATGGGAAAATACATCAGTGCCTTTACTTCGATGAGCTTTGCTGGGGTAACTCCCAATGTGCGAAATTATTTGGGGCTGGCGTTACTGCCGCACGGTGGGGTTGCCGTCGGACTTGTGTTGTTGGTTCAAGGTTTGCCGTTTGACGAATCAACAAAATCAACGGTTACGATTGTCGGGTTGGCTGCGTTGGCCATCAATCAGTTGTTGGGCCCAAGCGTGACTCGTTATTCTCTGGTTAAGTCTGGCGAAGACCACATGGATCGCCCCCGCTTGTTGGATTTCTTGGAAGAGCATCGAATCGCGGTCGACATAGATGGATCACGAGAACAGATCATTGCCGATTTGGCAACGTTGTTGTATTCGACAACCGACATGCAGCTGACTAAGGAAGAGTTTATCCAACGAATTTTGGATCGCGACAACGCTGAAACGACTTGCCTTGGTAAAGGGTTGATGATTCCGCACGCAATTTTGGACGAAGTTGAGGCGAACGACGTCAAAGGCGTACTGGGGATCAGTTCAAAAGGGCTCGACTTGGGCGCACCTGATGGTCGCTTGGTTCACGCAGTGTTACTGTTGGCGACGTCCGAGGTTGAACGTAAACGTCGCTTGGAAAACATTGCAGCGTTTGCGACTGCGATCACGAAAGACATCAACCTGCGAGAACAGCTTTATCATGCTCGAAGTGCTGCTCACGCTTACGAGGTGTTGCACGCTGATTTGGAAGATTTGAATTACTTCCTTGAAGACGCTCAGGAGCGTGCCGGAATCATCGATGTCTAACGCAGTCGACGACAATAAAGCAAACGTACAACTGGCTTTGTCTTGCTGGTTTTTGACCGGTGCGACCGCTAGTGGTAAGTCACAGATAAGCTTGTTTTTGGCCGAGCGACTGAATGCTGAAATTATATCGCTAGATTCGATGGCGATTTATCGTGGCATGGACATTGGCACGGCAAAACCTAGTATCGACGAACAAGCTCGACTGCCACATCATTTGATCGACGTGGTCGATCCGACAACGCAGTTTAGCGTTTCACAATATCGCAATGCTGCGTTGGATAAAGTTAAGCAAATTCAAGACACCGGCAAACAGGTTTTGTTCGTTGGTGGTACCGCGTTGTACCTAAAGGCCCTATTACGAGGATTGTTTGACGGCCCGCCGGCAGACTGGGATTTTCGCAAACAAATCGAAAGTGAGATCGCTGGTGGTGGGGCTGGTTTGTTGCATCAACGGCTTGAAATGGTGGATCCGGTCGCTGCTTCTAATTTACATCCCAACGACCATCGCCGAATTATTCGGGCGCTAGAGGTTTACAAAACAACCGGCAAGCCAATCAGCCATCTGCAAATGGAGTTCGATGAAGGGCGCGATTTTCAGGATTGCCGGGTGTTCACGATTCGCCATGACCGAGCAGTTTTGCATGAGCGTATCGAAAATCGAGTTGAATCGATGTTTGAGGCTGGGTTGATCGAAGAAGTAAAAGGCTTGCTTGAAACTTGGGGTACGCTTGGACATACGGCTTCACAAGCAGTCGGGTATCGCGAGGTGATCGATTTTATTAACGGCGTCAAAAGCGAACCGGAAATGGTCGAGCAAGTTAAGATCCGCACTCGCCGCTTTGCTCGCCACCAAGAGACTTGGTTTCGCGGTATGTCCGAGTGTGAAATCATCGATCTGAACAAAGATCTTGGATCGGAACAATTAGCTGATTTGATTTTCGAAAAAGGTCAGGCGCGAGAGGTTTCGTAGTCGCCTTTTTTTCTCTGTAAAAGTAGCGTGCTTTCTTGTCTTGAAGAACGACGCTGAGTAACGATTCTTTGGGCTGCCGGAGGCCGAATCCTTACATTCTTTGCGCGGCTTCGATCGCAAAGTAGCTCAACACCCCATCGCAACCGGCTCGTTTGAAACCCAGCAGGCTTTCCATCATCACAGCCTCAAAATCCAGCCAGCCGTTTTCGACTGCCGCCATTAGCATCGCGTACTCGCCACTAACTTGATAGGCGAAGGTCGGCACTGCGAATTCCTGTTTGACTCGCCGCACGATGTCCAAGTAAGGCATGCCGGGTTTGACCATCACCATGTCTGCGCCCTCTTCGATATCCATCCGGACCTCACGAATTGCCTCGTCGCTGTTGGCGGGATTCATTTGATAAGTTTGTTTTCCACCGCCTTGTATACCGCCGCCAGATAAATTCCCTTTGGATCCAATTGCATCTCGGAAAGGCCCATAAAACGCGGACGCGTACTTGGCGGCGTAACTCAAGATGATCACGTTTTCAAAACCGTTTTCGTCGAGTACTTTTCGAATCATACCAACACGTCCATCCATCATGTCCGACGGTGCGATGATATCGCAGCCAGCTTGAGCTTGAACCAGCGCCTGTTGGCACAGCATGTCGACGCTGGGGTCGTTCACGACGATTCCCTTTTCGACCAGCCCGTCTTGTCCGTGTGACGTGTAAGGGTCCAGAGCAACGTCGCAGATGATTCCGATATTGGGGACAGCGTCTTTGATGGCCTTCACCGTCTGACATACCAAATTGTCGGAATTGATCGCTTCGCGGGCATCATCCGTTTTTTTGGTGGGGTCGGTTTCTGGGAAAATTGCGATCGCTGGGATACCCAACTTTTGAGCTACCGCAATTTCTTTTATCAGTACGTCAATCGACATGCGATTCACACCTGGCATCGAAGCAACCGGCGTAACTTCATTGGAACCAGGTTGCACAAACACAGGCCAGATCAAGTCTGCAGGTGACAATTGATTTTCGGCAACCATTGCGCGAGACCAAGTGGTCTGTCTCACGCGACGCATTCGACTTTGAGGAAAACTAGGCATGGTTGTAAGGTCTCGTTCTTAAAAGGCGTGCAGCCAAATTTATGAAAAACTCATTGATGCTCCCCAAGATTTTAATCGTTTACATTATTAAACCTAGCGAAGATCTGCTAAACTAAGCGTCGTCGAAAAATCAACTTTTTACAACCCGGTAAAGCGAATGCTCGCGATTGTCGGTCGGTTTGTAAACATATTCAGCGCAACCCGAAGGATCACTCATGTTCAAAATGCCCTTGCTGGCTTTTTCAGCAAATTCATTGGCACAATCGCTCTCATTCGTCCGTAGTCTTGCAGTACTGTCCGTCGTTGGCGTCGTACTGGCTGGCAGCGTGGTCGATGCTCAAAATTGGTCCAACTGGCGAGGGCCTGAACAGAACGGAATCTCTCGTGATACGAACTTGGCCGACGACTGGAGCTTCGAGCCTCGTAAGAACGTGGCTTGGGTCGCCGATACGGGAGGCCGCGCAACGCCGATCATCCAAAACGGCCGAGTGTTCTTGAACTGCCGAACCGAAGATGATGTGGTCGACCCCGCCACCAAAGTGAATGCTCGCGAACAAGTGGTTTGCTGGGACTTGAAGTCAGGCAAAGAACTTTGGCGTGACAAGTTCAATGTTTTCCAAACCGACATCCCGGCACCTCGCGTTGGCTGGGCTTCGATGTGTGGTGACACAGAGACAGGTTACGTTTACGTTCACTCGGTTAGTGGTATTCTGCGATGTTACACGCCTGACGGCAAAGTCGTTTGGGAAATCTCATTGGCCGAACGTTACGGAAAGATCTCTGGTTACGGCGGGCGAACACAAACTCCGATTATCGACGAAGACCGTTTGATCGTAAGCTTTATGGCAACCAACTGGGGCGCTACTAAGGGCCCAGCACCATTGCACTACTATTACGCCTTTGACAAAAAGACCGGCGATCTTCAATGGGTTTCGGCTCCTGGCGGTAAACCCAAAGACACCAATTACTCCGCGCCTGTGATTTCCGTCATCGAAGGCAAACGTCAATTAATTGGCGGCAACTGCGACGGTGGCGTTTACTCGATCAACGCTCGAACCGGCGAAAAGATCTGGGGATTTAATATGTCGCTTCGAGGCCTAAACACAACGGCCACTGTGGCTGGGAAGTACGTGCTGATGTCTCACGGCGAAGACAATATCGACAATACAGAATTTGGCCGAGTGCAATGTATTGATGCGACAGGAACTGGAGACGTAACTAAAACGCACAGTGTCTGGCGGAAAGATAGCGTTAAGGCTGGGTATACGGCTTTGATTGCCAACGAAGGAATTTTGTACGTCGTGGCGGACTTGGGCAACTTGCACGCCTACGATGTCAAAACCGGTGAAGAATTGTGGCAGTTCGATCTTGGAACGGTCGGTAAAGGGTCGCCAATTTTTGCCGATGGGAAAATTTATGCGACAGAAGTCAACGGTAACATGTGGATTTTGAAGCCGTCACGCGAAGGCTGTGAAAAGCTCTCCCACGTCAACCTTAACGCAAGAGTCGGATCGGGCAAGGACGAGATCTACGCGTCGCCTGCAACCGCAGAAGGCCGAATCATTTTGGTGACTCGTGACCGCACGATCTGTATTTTCGATGAATCCAAGTCGCCGGTTGTTGGCGACCCTAAATCGATGGCCGCTGAAACTGCAGCAACGGACGCAATCGCCTCGATTCAATTGCGGCCTTACGAAACGATTGTCGAAGCCGGAAAGTCCGTGGAGTACACCGTGCATGCGTTTGACGCCAATGGACGGCTGATTAAAAAGATGCCTGCCGCAGAATTGTCGCTTGCGAATTCTTTGCAAGGCTTCAAAACCTCGGGGGCAACATTGACCGCGCCGACGACTGAGAAGCATTTGGCTGGAACCGTCTCGACCACCGTTGCTGGAAAAACAGCAACCGCTCGACTGCGGATGTTCAGTCCTGCCAAAAAATGGAACTGGGACTTCACTGGGCTTTCCAAAGTCGCGGTGCCAGCAACTTGGATGCGAGCCTTTATCAAAGTCAAACCGGTCGACCTCGATGGCGATACCGTGATGATGGTTTCGGGTGGTAGTAAATTGAAAAGTCGACCGAGTCACCAAATTGGACTGGGACACGAAGGCATGAAAAACTACACCATCCAATCGGACGTGATGATGCTTGAGCAGTCACGGAAGATCGGCAGCGTAGGATTGTCATGCAATCGTTACAACTTCATCCTGAAAGGTAACAACAGCAAGATGGAGATTCTGTCTTGGGCGCCGCATAAACGAATGGGGCTCGAGGAGAAGTTTGTTGTCGAACCCGAAGTCTGGTACACGATCAAGATGAAAGTGGACGCGACCGACACGCAGGCTACCGTTTACGGGAAAGTTTGGAAGCGTGGCGAAGCGGAACCAACTGATTGGTCGATGACTCAAACCGACCCCCATCCCAACCAAAGTGGTTCGCCGGGGCTTTATTATTATGCGTTGGCAGATTGTTATTTTGATAACGTCATCGTCACGCAAAATTGATCGCAAACCTAACTGCAAATTTTCAAACACATTTCTGTACAACTTAGTCAACTGGTTTTTGTTTGCCGTGCCGCGGTGTTTAAAGGCTAGTTTGACCGAACACTACATAATTTTAAGGGAAACCTAAACGATGAAGTTACTTCGATACTTCTCAGTTGTTGTGATTGCCGTCATCCTCCTATCAACCGTTGCTTTAGCGGATTGGCCAATGTGGGGCGGAACACCATCTAGAAACATGGTCGCCGACGCCAAAGTGAGCCTCGACTTTGACCTGCAAAAGGGCAAAGAAGGAAACGTCGTCTGGCAAAAGAATCTTGGCTCGCAAACCTATGGCAATCCAGTCATCGCCGATGGCAAGGTTTTTGTAGGTACCAATAACGGCGGTGGCTGGCGAAAAGACAAGTACCCAGCCGAAGAAGACAAGGGCGTGGTGCTCGCGTTTAACGAAGTCGATGGAGAATTCCTGTGGCAGTTGACCTGCGACAAGTTGCCGACTGGTCGAGTAAACGATTGGTTGTTGCAAGGGATTTGTAGCGTGCCGGTTGTTGAAGGCAAGAGGATGTACGTGGTGAGCAATCGCTGTGAACTAATGTGCTTGGACACCGAAGGGTTTCATGATGGCAAAAACGACGGTGTAACCGACGAAGTTGACGCGACCAAAGCCGACGCGGACGTTGTCTGGAAACTGGACATGATCGAAGACATGGGCGTTTTCCCTCATAACCTTGCGACCAGTTCACCAGTAATTCATGGCGATTTGATTTACTTGCTGACATCCAACGGAGTCGACGAAGCCCACTTGGACGTGCCTTCGCCTCGATCACCTTGTTTCCTGGCCGTTAATAAAAACACAGGCAAGGTCGCTTGGGAAAAGAACCAACCGTTTGACAAGATTCTGCACGGTCAATGGTCATCGCCTGCACTGGGTGAAGTAAATGGCAAGATGCAAGTCTTCTTCCCGGGCGGCGACGGAGTCTTGTACGCTCACGACGCAGTGACTGGTGAAGAAATTTGGCAATTCGATTTGAACCCAAAAGATACGAAGTGGGAACTGTACGGCAAAGGAACTCGTAACTCCGTCATTTCGACGCCGGTGTTTCATGACAACAGTGTGATTTTGGCCGTCGGTCAAGACCCAGAGCATGGCGAAGGCGTCGGCCACTTGTGGCGAATCGACGCGACGAAAAAGGGAGACGTGAGTGCGGAGATCGGCCCGATCGGGTCTGCTGGCAAACCAAATCCAAATTCGGCCGTGATCTGGCATTACGGTGGTGAGATGGAAATGAAGGACGGTGAAAAGGAGCCGATGTTCCGACGAACCATGTCTACGGTTTCAGTCTACAAAGATATGGTATTCGCCGCCGATTTGAGCGGTTTCGTTCACTGTATTGATTTAGCCAAGGGAACTCGCTACTGGGAACATGATTTGTATGACGGTGTTTGGGGATCCACGATCGTGGCCGATGGCAAAGTCTTTTTGGGAAGCGAAGAAGGGGCTCTGACCGTGTTCAAGGCTTCTAAAGAAAAGGCCGAGGTGCTGGTTAAGAAGGATACGATCGAATTTAGTTCGATCTACAGTACGCCAACGTTCACCAACGGTCGAATGTACTTGTCCGATCGTAAGCGTTTGTACGCCATCGATGTTAGTGGCGCTGCAATGGCCGATTCGAAGGAAGCTGAGCCAGCAGCAGCTGAGTAATAAAAGGGGTGAGCGCAACGCGTCATGCGTTGCGATTGGGCTCCTGTTTTTTGAATATAGATTTTGCAAAGAGTTCGTAGCAATGCCTTTGGGTCGTGCAACGCAAAGACGCGAAGCCACGAGGGCGCAAAGAGTTTTTGCGAACGACTCTTTGCGTCCTAGCGGCTTTGCGTTAATTTTCTGAAGACAGGCAAGAGTGCCTATCCTACGCTGGTATTCGCCGACGCCTTTCGCGTCGGCTTGCCGTTTAGAGGTTTAGTGAATTCACTTCGGAGAAAAAGCCTAAAGACATTACTGCGAACACACTCCGAATTCGTATCAACCAAATTTTTTACACGCAGCAAATCGATATGGTGCCAAAGTTCTTAACAAACGTGTTGGTGATCTTGATCGTTGGGCTTCTCGTTTCATCCGGGTTGGCTCAGCAGGCAACGACGCCACTTTCTCAAAAGATTCCAGAGCAAGCGGTCACGAAAGTATCGCCACCGGCTGGCCGGGGCGTTTATGGCAAGTACCGCGTGTGGCTGCCCAAAGGCTACAACGACCAAGCCAATGCGAAACGTACCTACCCGGCTTTGTTGATTGACATGGCAAATGGGAATTCACATAGTCGGTTCAAGCACGTTGAGTCTTGGGTTAAGCAGAACCATTGGATCTGCATCATGCCCACGGATGTAAAGAATGGTGAGTTTGAAGAAATTGAAAAGCACTATTCGGTCATCTTCCCTGACGTCAAAAGTCGTTTCCGCATGACTCCGCACTGCGGCATCATGACCGGGGTCTCCGGAGGATCCAGGCGAGCAACACGGTACGGTCATAAACACCAAGATATCTTTGGGGGAATCGTTAATAACGCGGCAGTTGAAGGGGGGGGAGCGCCTCATTGCAAAGACAAGAACATGATGGTGATGGTGTTTTCTGGAGTTGGTGACTACAACCTAGGAGAAATTCGTACCGCGATCGACTATTTGTCGCCTGATCGCTGTCAAATTCGCCTGTTCGATGGCGGGCATGTGATGGGGCCGAAGCCCATGCAAAAAGAAGCAATGGACTGGATTGCTGCAGGATTGCTTACGAAGTTTGGTAAGCCCGAACCGGCTCGTGATCTCTTAAATCAATTGAAAAAAGAACTTGAATCAACTCGATCTCAGTATCGTCGCTATCTGCTGATGACTCGATTTGTTGACTTGTTCAAATCGCAACGTGCGTTTAAAAGAGACAGCGAGTTGAAAACCGTTGCGGATGATTACAAAGTTGAATTGAAAGTGCTTTCCAAAGATAAAGAATTTAAAATCGAGTTGAAAGCGATGGCGGCATTGCAAAATATCCGCGACCAATATGCATACGAATTCGGGGTTTTACTAAGAGTTAAGAACGAGGAATTTCACCGCTCGTTAATTCGTTCGTCGATGAACAGGGGAAAAGGATTGCCAGACACAATCGAACCGTTAAAGCAATCATTGAGGATGCCAGGCCTCACGGAAGTTCCTCGACAAAAAGCTTTGGCGGCACTGCAGCAGCTAGCGGAGAAGTATCCGGATACAGAAGCCACTAAGGAATCTGTCGTCGACGTTAAAGCGCTCAAGGCTATCCCCAAGCACTGGCCTAAAAAATAGCGGTGCCGTCAACGCAATGCTTTTTGCCACATAATCCGATGCACTGTCTCCTTTGGGCTTCTACAAGCCTTTAGCCAAAGTCGCCTTTCACTCCGTGAAAGTAGCGTTACCAACGGTAGGCTTTCCAAAGCTGCCGATGCTGAATGACCAGTTGACTTTTTCAGTCGATTATTCAGCGACAGAAGTGCCATCCAACATGAGGCCGAGTCGAGTGCACAAAGTTGGTTCATGTTTCCGAGATTGAAGGCACGCTACTTTTGCGGAGCAAAAGGCGACTTTCGGTAGCCTACTTCTTTTTCTCTTCACCGGTATTCAAGATCGCCATGAATGCCTTCTGCGGGATGTCGACGCTGCCGATGGACTTCATCCGCTTCTTGCCTTCTTTCTGCTTGGCCCACAGCTTGCGTTTTCGACTAATGTCACCACCATAACACTTCGCGGTCACATTCTTTCGCAAGGCCTTTACCGTTTCCCGAGCAATCACACGCGTCCCAATCGCGGCCTGAACGGCTACCTCGAACATGTGCCGATTGATCTCTTCTTTCAACCGCTTGACCACACTACGGCCTCGTCGGTCCGCATCGCTGCGATGGCAGATCACGGACAAAGCATCGACCTTCTTACCGTTGACTAGGATGTCCATCCGGCACAAGTCAGCGGGGAAATACCCCAGCACGTCGTAGTCCATCGTGCCGTACCCACGCGTGATGCTCTTGAGTTTGTCGTGCATGTCGTAAATTACTTCCGCCAACGGCAGATCGTAAGTCAACATCATCCGCGTCGCCGACAAGTACTCACTTCCTTGCTGAATTCCACGACGTTCTTGGCACAACTTCATCACCGGGCCCACGTACTCTTGTGGTTGGATCAAATTTACGCGGACGATCGGCTGAGAAAACTCTTCGATCTCGCCGGGGTCGGGCACTTCTTGAGGACGGTGAATGAAAAGCTCTTCGCCGCGTTTGGTTAATATCTTGTAAGTCACATTAGGAGCGGTTTGGACCAAGTCCACGTCCGATTCTTGTTCCAGTCGTTGTTGCACGACTTCCATGTGCAACATTCCTAAAAAACCGCAGCGGAAACCAAACCCCAATGCCTCGCTGGACTCCGGAGCAAACTCAAAGCTCGGATCGTTGATCGCTAGTTTCCCCAACGCATCGCGGAGTTCGGTAAAGTCTTGCCCGTCGGACGGATACAAACCGCAGTAAACCATTCGTTTGGGTTCTTGATAACCGGGCAGCGGTTCGGCTGGATTTTTGCCTGCGACGGAAACCGTGTCGCCGATCTTGACGTCCTCGAGCGATTTAATGTTACAAACGAGGTAACCAACTTGGCCGGCTTCGAGCGATTCACAGGGCGTTTGTTTGGGCGTGAACTGACCCATTTCGATTACTTCGTGTTCACTGCCGGCGCGAACGAACTGAATCTTGTCGCCTTTTTTAATCTTTCCGTTCATCACCCGAACGTACGTGATCGCTCCTCGGTATTCATCGTAGTGAGAATCAAACACCATTGCTTGGAGTTTGTCTTGAGCCGAACCGGTTGGCGGTTTGATTCGATCAATGATCGCGTCCAACAAATCGTCAATGTTCAAACCAGTTTTGGCGCTAACACGAACACAAGACTCAGCATCGACACCGATCACCTGTTCCATCTCCTGAGCTACCTCGTCGGCGCGTTGGTACTGCAAGTCGATTTTGTTGATCACTGGCACGATGTCCAAATCGTGTTCGATCGCCGCATACCCTGTCGCGACGGTTTGAGCTTCGACACCCTGGAAAGCGTCGGCCAATAATAATGCACCTTCGCAACACATCAGCGATCGTGAAACTTCGTATTGGAAATCCACGTGCCCTGGAGTGTCGATCAAATTCAGTTCGTAATCTTGGCCACGATGTTTGATACGCATGGCGACGGCGCGGGCTTTGATCGTGATCCCCCGTTGTCGCTCAAGTTCCATATCGTCGAGCAACTGTTCTTGCATTTCGCGTTTTTGAACGGTACCGGTATGCTCGAGCAGCCGGTCAGCGAGCGTGCTTTTGCCGTGGTCGATGTGCGCAATGATACAAAAGTTGCGAATGTTTTGCGGGTTAATTTTGGCCATGCCGGATTCGATTTACTCTGAGGTGTTGCAGACTTGGTTTCAAGCTCGGCTATTGTATTCAGTCCTTGCCATTCCAGCAGCGCCAACAAATCCGGCTTCTGAACCAAGTTCGGCAAACTTAACCACCATACGTTCGGCTAAAACGGGAAAAACGAGCTTCCGTGCCGACAAAACGATTCGTTGGAGGAACTTTTGGCCCAAAGGCGAATGATTCCCGCCAAAATTCATGCCACCACCCAATATAAACGCTGCCGGATCGATGGTGTGGGCCAAGTCAGCGATGCCACGGGCGATGTAGTCAGCGGTCTCCATGACCAATTGCAGAGCAAATTCGTCACCTCCATCAGCGGCATCGGAAATCATCAAAGCCGAAAGCGGCGACGTCTCGCTGATCTGTTTGCGAAGACAAGAATCCACACCGGCTGATGTCGACAGAGCTTCTTGAGTTCGGTCAACCAATGCCGTCGCGCTAGCGTAGGCTTCCAGATGCCCTCTAACTCCACAACTGCATACTCGAGCACTTTCCGACGTATCAATCAGCATGTGTCCGATCTCAGCGCCGTGGCTGTGTTCGCCATCGACTGAACGGTCATTGATGATAATGCCGCCACCAACACCGGTCCCAAGCGTTAGTAAGATCATGCTTGAAAACGCTTGTCCGCCACCGACCCAGTATTCGCCAAAGGCAGCTGCATTAGCATCGTTGGTATAGGTTACGGGTTTATTTAGAGACTGGCTGAGTTTCTCTTTGATAGGGTAGTTGTGCCAGCCGGGCAAGTTACACGGTGTCAGGATCAAACCCGCTTTAATATCCATCGGCCCGGGCGTGCCAACACCCACCGCAGCTATTTGCTTCCAGTCGAGTCCCTTACCAGTCAGCAAGCCCGTTAGTTCTCGTTTTGCTTGTGCGACGGCGACGTCAGGCGAGTCATCGGACTTAGTAGGAAATTTCGTTTCGGCAACAATGGTGCCGTTGTCGTCAACAATCCCAATTTTGACACTCGTGCCACCAACATCGACGCCTACAAAAAAAGGAGAGGTGGTGGATTGATCCGGCATTGGAAAGCAGTCGTTTCAACAGCGTGGGAGGAAAGTTCGGGGCTCGATGAGTACTTCGTAAACGAACCGACAGTATAAAAAAATGGAGGTGCGTGTACTAGTCTAGTGCATTCGATACATGGCGTTTTCGGGGAACACTAATCGCCACTAATTTACACTAATGCCATGCTCGTTTATTAGTGAGGATTAGGACACTCCTCCGTGAACGCCACCGGATTGAATCGTCGAAGTCGATTTCA
>CAZHCH010000075.1:0-5440 GCA_964530985.1 uncultured Pirellulaceae bacterium
CGGCCCGCTTTGAGGTGTTGAGCGGCGAAGGGCATGGGCTTTGATTAATAATGGTTGATGCAGGAAAAATAAAAACGCGAATCAAATTTTGATTTTCATTCGCGTCCATTAGCGTTCATTCGCGGTTCTTTTTTGTCGCAACTTAGTGATAACAAAACCTGAATTCTGGCGAATCCAGCTACATCGCAGTCACGTCCACGATTGCTTTCAACACCCCCGATTCGGGCTTGGTAAACTCTTCGAATTCGTCGATCACGCGATTAAAAGTCGATCGATGGGTAATCCAAGGATCCGTATTGATGGTGCCTTTTTCAATCAAATCAATGATATAGGGAAAGTCTTCGGACTTAGCGTTTCGCGTGGATATCAACGAGGCCTCGCGGCGATGCATCTTGGGGTGCGGAAACACAATCTCATCGGTCGTCACGCCCACGAACACTAAACGACCTTGTGGCGCCAAGTTGCCGATCGCATTGACCATCGAATTCTTATTGCCGGTGGCGTCGTAGATCACCGAGTACATATCACCGCCGGTAATTGCCCGCATTTGTTCTTCCTCGTCGCCAGATCCGAACTGAATCAGGTTTTCGATGCCATAGCTTTGTTTGCAAAAATCCAAGCGTGCTTGCACCATATCCATCACCGTTATTTTTGCTCCGGTCAAACGTACAAACTCCAACACCGACAAACCAATCGGTCCCGCTCCGACCAACAACACATGCGAATCGGGCTCAGCCGTGGCGCGGTTGTTCGCATGGCAACCGATGGCCAATGTTTCCACCAACGCCAACTGCTCGTAGCTCATCTTGGTCGATGGATGCAGTTTGTCAGCGCGGATCGCAAAACGTTCGCAGAGCCCCCCGTCGGACATGATGCCGATCACTTCTAGTGTCGAACAACAGTTGATATTTCCGTGGCGGCACGCAAAACACTCGCCGCAATTCATGTAGGGTTCGACACTGCATTTGTCACCAACTTTTACGTTGGTAACTCCTTCCTCCACGGCGACCACTTCAACGCCCAGTTCATGGCCTGGAATTCGCGGGTAATCGAAGAAGGGAAACTTGCCCAAATAACTGCTGTAGTCGGTTCCGCAAACTCCCATTCGGTGAGTCTTAACCACGGCTTGCCCCGGTCCCGGATCGCCAGGTTCTGCGATATCGATGACGGCAAGTTCTTTGGGGGCAGCGATGCAGATGGCTTTCATGAATTACTTTGTTGGGTTGATTTAAAGAAGGTTGCTCGGGAAACTCAGACGCCGACAAGTATGTTAACCCGCTAGTCTGAACGCCGACTTTCAAAAACATAAAATCGGCTGACTGACTCTACACTCCGAAGCTCATTTTTTACGTGACGTGTTCGTAGTAATGCCTTTAGGCTAACCCCTCCGCAGTGAACTCGCTAACCCCCTCCTAAGACTGCCATTAGAAACAGTTCAACTGAAACGACGAACCACCCGTCCGATTAAATGCCAACCTCTCCGGCTATTTCCTGGACCCGGGAGTGATTTTAAGTTCCAGTACGTCATCGCCGCGACGTACTTTGATCGCTGTTTCACGGCCGATTTTAAGCGTGTCTAAAATGGCCGTATAGTCGTAGATGTTTTCGATTTTCTCTCCGGACAACCCGATAATGATATCGCCTTTTCGCACGCCAGCTTTATGCGCCGGTGCGCCTTCGGTGGTATCGTCCAGCAAAACACCCACGACATCGTCGCCGTAAGAGGGAACCGTTCCCAAATAGGCTCGCAATCCGCCTCGCAACGCTTGCTTGGGCTTGCTGGCCTGCTTCACAAACTTGGGTGGCTGGTCCGCGATCGCGAGCGAACGAGTGATCAACCCCATCAGCCGAGCGATCCGCGAGGCGTCGCGATAGTTTAGTTTTTCGGGGGTGTCGCGAGGCGTATGATAGTCCCGGTGCGATCCGGTAAAAGCTGACAAGATCGGTACACCGATTTGGTAAAACGAACTCGCATCGGTCGGCAAATCGGTTTCGTCCGACAACGAAACGGGCAAACCAACGACCGCATTTTTGGTTTCCACCAACGACGGCCAAACGGGACTGCTAGACACGCCTTGCAAAATCAATTTGTCCGTCAAACGCCCGACCATGTCCATGTTCAATGCAGCCACAATCTGAGGCCCAGACTCTTCTTCGAGAATAGCTATTATCATCCTTCCCTCAAAACCAGCTGCCCAAAACTTCTCTTTCAACGCCTCCACCGCCCCAGTACGGCAATCTCCGTGAACTTTGATCACAACTGTAAATTTGGGAAAGTTCTTAGCAACAAACTCAATCGACTTGTCGAGTTCTGCTTCTTCAATCAGCTTTCCATTCAGGGAAACTCGCTCTTTCGAATCAAGCTTCAAATCGAAATCCTGTGGATTGTCCTTGGTTAGTTGTTCAATTTCCTCATCGACCTTAGCTTCACCCAAGAACGTTTTGGCGAAGTGCTTCGAACCGTGCAAGCCAAGTTCTTCCCCTGACCAACCGGCAAAGATCACGTCACGTTTCAGGTCGAGCTTCCCGGCTTTTTTCTGCGCCGATAAGTACTCAGCAATCTCCAACATCGCCGCCACTCCGGAAGCATTATCGTCGGCTCCGAAATGAATCGCGTCTTGCTCGCCTTCTTTTGCCAAACTACCACCGGATTTCCCGGCACCTAGGTGGTCAATATGAGCCCCGACGACGATCACTTCCCGCGACGGCGTTTCACCGACTTGCAATCGGCCCAGCACATTGCGACCGACGCCCGTCACATTGTTGACGCCCACGTTGCCCGATAATTTTACAGCGGGCTTCAACTTGAAACCCAACTCAGGCTGGCCGCTATCAAACTTTTGTTGTAACGCTTTTAGGTCTTTACCATTTGCTGCCAACAACTTTTCAGCGACAGCGTCGGAAATACTAATCGCTGCGATACTCGACCCCGACGGTGAAAAATCATTTCGTAACGGAATCAGTTGCTGGCGGACTTGCGAAGTTGGACCGCTAACGACCAACAACCCTTTGGCGCCGCGTTGGCGAGCATAAAAGGCTTTCTTGCGTAGGTTACCGTAAAACTGGAAATGCCCTCGCAACTTGGCCGAAACGTCTTCCGGGACGAAACGAAAGACAAGCACCCATTTGTCTTTCACGTCCAAATGAACGTACGAATCGTACTCCTCGAAATCCCCTTTCTCGGGCGCGACGATACCGTAACCTGCGAATACAATTTCCGATGGATCGACGTTGACGTTGCCCGTGAAAGTCAACGGTCGCCAATCTTTTTCGACAACCAACGTTTCGGTTTTGTTCTCGGTAGTCAGTTTGAGTTCGTTTGAATCTAACAACTCCGCACCGTCAGGAAAATCAAAATTCTGAAACCACTTACCAGCGTCACCTGCAGGATTTAGTTTTAAATAATCAAAGTATGCAGCCACGTAGGAGACCGCTTTTTTCTCACCCAGCGACCCCGTCATTCGCCCTTTGAGTTCTGGTCGACAGAGATAGCGAACGTGCCGAACAATGTCCGCTGGACGGAACTGGCTGCTAGTTTGTCGCGCGTTCGATTTGCCAGCTTCAAATGCCACCCTGTCTTCAGCAGTCTTGGTCTGCGAAACCTTCAGTGCCTTCAAGGCCGCTTCATGATTCCAATCAGCCAAGTGGACTTGAGAGGTATTGTTGGGCGTTCGCTTGGATGTCCAGGTGATGCGTTTTCCATCGGACGTAAAACTGGCCAAACCATCAAATCCGTCGGTCGCAGTCACACGTACGGGCTGCGACTTCCCTGCGGCGTCGACGATATACAACTCAAAATTCTTAAAACCATGCTTGTTGGTATTGAAAATCAAGTACTCGCCGGAAGGATGATAAAACGGCGCCCAGCTCATCTTTTTCATATCGGTAATCGTTCGCTGCTGGCTACCGTCAACGTTCATCGTCATGATTTCGGCTCGTAAGCCGTTTTCAGAAAACCGTCGCCAACAGATCTTTTTTCCGTCAGGCGAAAAGAACGGACCGCCGTCGTAACCGGGGCTTTCAGTAAGTTGCCGGACGTTGGATCCGTCGGCGTTCATAATGTAAATTTCCATCATGTTGGCCGGATCAACGTCGAACAGTTTCTGCTGCCGCTCGCTCATCGGTTTACTGTAGGCATTTCGATTGGACGCAAAGACAATCTGTTGTCCGTCGGGAGAATAACTACCTTCGGCATCGTATCCTTTGTCTGATGTCAGCCGCTTGTACGATTTTGCCGTCCGGTCGTAAGCGTACAGTTCGTAGTTTTCGTCGTAGTCCCAACTGTACCGACGCGATTGACCCGATTCGCGAAACTCAAGTTCCGCTTTCATTTTCTGCCGAGCCTGAGGATCCTCGTGCGTGCTGGCCAATAGAACTCGATTGTTGTCCGGATGAATCCAACCGCAGGTGGTTTTTCCATAACCGGGCGATACGTCTTCGACATCGCCGGTGGTGAAGTCCAGCAAATACATTTGATAAAACGGATTGCTCGCCCGTCGCTCGGACTGAAAAACCATCAGCGACGCGTCGTGACTGAAGTACCCTTCGCCGGCGCGTTTGCCTTCAAACGTGATCTGTCGAATACCAGACAAAAACTCCGTTTCAACTTCCGATACTTCGGAGTCGTCTGTCACCTGCGCTGCAACGTGTTTGAATTCGGCGAAGCATAACAGGGTTAATAACAACAACCCGCCAAGAACTCGAAGGACTGAATGAGTGTGTATTTGCATGTTGACCAAAACTAACGAAGGTTAAAACTTGTTTATTTAATTAGGCATATAAATCAGGCCATAGAGCACACAAATCCCGTCCTTGAGAAACAAAGTACCTATCGCCCGAGACAATGTCACGTTAGCTCAAATGATATAATCGTACGCAGCAACCGATAACCCTAGACCGAGCCAACTTGCGCGGAATCAATTTTATTTAAGCGACTTACGCATACCAACTAACAGAGTAACGGCGGTAACGTCGACACGTCAAACAGACAACGGAATTTTGTGCGGGAGACACCAAGGGGTCGCTGTTTGTCAATCGCCGAAAAATCGCAGGCGAACTGATTGAAGAGAAATAGAAATAGAACGCTGCGCGAATATGCTGAATACTTGCCACCTGTCGATGATCGCTGATAGGCTAGGCTGCGCGTTGTTGCTTCTTTTGCTGCTTACGAAGCTTCCGGCGTTGCGATTTAGACAGCTGTCCGCTGTTCGGCTGCGGTTGATCGTCAGTTTGCTCAGTCGTCTTTTGAAGACGTGTCGCGGCGGCGAGTTGTCGGAGTTTTTCCGACGCTGAAGCGGAAACTTGCTTCGCCGGTGCATCGGCCGTCGGAACTTTCAACGTTGGTGATTCTTTCGCAGCTGAGGGCTTTGGCGCAGCTTTGGAGACCTCTGCCGCCGTTTTATTTGCTTTGGCTGTCTTCGGCTTGACTGTTTTCGGCTTG
>CAZHCH010000075.1:5540-15325 GCA_964530985.1 uncultured Pirellulaceae bacterium
TTCGGCTTGACTGTTTTCGGCTTGCTGGCAGTCGTCGATTTCGTCACTACTTTGCGGCTGACATTCTTAGTTTTCGTTGGCGTAGACTGCGGCGTTACGACTGCCGTTTCTTCTACAAGTGCAGGGGAAGATTTTCGATCACGGCGAGCATTCATGCGTTCGCGAAACGGTCGAAAAGGCAACGAGGTTTTAGCTTTGACTTGCTTGGGTTGGGCATGGATAAACCCATTGGACCGCAAGAAAACAAAACGAGCGTAAGTCAAATTTGCTAGTAATGAAGAAGCCGCGGCAATCAGTAGCCCGTTGCCCAACGCTAGATTTTGAACTGACTTATAATCAGCATCCAGAGCGAAAGCTGCTAGAACCTCTGGCATCGCCCAACTAGTGCAGATTGCAACCCACGCCAAACAAGCCCAAACAACCGTACCGTACGAATAACGGACTTCCATCAAATAGCGAATCAAAATCAAACTAACTAAAGCGACTCCAATCGCTAACGGCAACCATGTTACCGAAAATCCGCGACCGCTAACGGCCATGAAGATGTTCTGAGTTATTGTTGCCAGCGGCAAAACACATCCCACGCTCGCGATCGCGAAGGCGGCCGCCAGCCAGCCCCAGACTCGATACGTTCCCTCATAATCATCACAACGATGCTGCCGCAAAGCATAAATCTGCAAACACAATGCTGCGCCTACGACGAAGAAAACCGTCGATAAATAAGTCGTCAACGAACTCGGTCCCGTGATTGCCAACGCCTCCGCACCTGAGCGGCCAATGACCGAATGCCAGCTCGGCGAAAAGTGTGCCAGCAAGTTAACTCCCACCAACATGACGGCAAACGCGACAATACTGAACAAATACGCCAGCGGCCGTTTGGGAATCAGGTCCGTCACCTTACGCTGATGACGACGTTTTGCTCCTACGGAGTAAGCCTTGCGGACATCCGCCTGAGTCGGTTCTTCAGTCACTGACCGTTTCATTTTCACAGTTGCCGATGTGCCAACTTCACCTGTGATTGAATTTGAATCAACCAACAAACGACGACGACGATTAGTTTTTCGATTGAATGCCATACATCAAAATTTGGGCTAATACCGATGAGAATCTACTTAAAACATCGGCTATCAAATTGACAAACTGAGATGATCATCCAGCAGACCGACTTCTAACGCGCTGGGCATTTGCTAGCGACTTTAACGATCAATAAACCCCAAGGTAAGCGTAGCGCTCTCTTCATAGCCTGACACACCAATCAGTCAGCCCGTAAATTCATTACAACCGTTTCAATTATGATATTTTACTATTCAGCACAGCTGTTTCCGTTTTGAACATCACAAACCCACTCTACTTGAGAATTGCAACCTATGATTAACCAACGGCGAGCTAGCTTCTTCAAAACAGCGGCCCGCCTGTCCCCGTCCATTCTTAATTCAGGCGAACCTTTTTCCGGTATTCACCTACATTCCATGGATTCACTAACAACACATCAAGACGACGCAGTCGCCTTTCGACAGTGCCTGCTGAACATCATGGCCGACGGGGCTGTGTTTCTAGACCGAAACCTGCGAGTCACTGCATGGAACCAACGCATGGAGCAACTCACTGGTTTGGCAGCAAAAAACATATTAAACCAGCGGTATAGCACTTCGATGTTCGGCTTTACCAACGCCGCCAGTAATAAACCAATGTCGGAGAATTTCGACCCCATCGCGTTGCTGTTGAAATCCCAAAAAACGATCAAAGGTGACTATCACATTGCCAATAATGGTAATCGCCCACGAACCGTTCAGCTTACTGCTTCTCTCGTAACCGACACAGACGAGCGTTTTATTGGCTGCGTCCTGATATTCCACGATAACTCTGTAAAGTTAAACCTTCAGCGTCAACTCGAAGACCTAAACGCTTTTTCAAAACTTGATCCACTAACTCAAGTCGCCAATCGCACAGTATTTGAACGAGCAATGGATCTTGCCGTTCGCGACAGAGACACGTCGAATGCAAAATCAAGTTTGATCATTTGTGACATCGATTTCTTCAAACAGGTAAACGACAATTACAATCATCACGTCGGCGATCAAACTTTGGTTGCTTTTTCAAAACTGCTAAGCACTTTTGCTGGAGACAATGATGTACTTGCCCGGTTTGGTGGGGAAGAGTTCGTGATTCTATGCAACGATTGCGATCTAAAATCTGCTGCTGCACGAGCCGAATCGATTCGCAGCAAATTGACCCAAACCCCAATGGCAATGCTCGACAACAAATTCATCACGGCCAGCTTTGGCGTGTCTGAATTACACCCTGGTGACTCATCCACCGACCTCTTTATACGTGCCGACACCGCGCTAATCCAAGCAAAAGAACAGGGGCGCAACCGAGTCATCACAAACGAACTGAACCAATTTGACAGCTTCCAAGCAAACTCGCCCGATAGCGAATCTTTGCTAAATGGCATTTCTTGGCCAAGCTTGAAGAAACCGGCAATCATCAGTGACAAGTTTAAAACCCGAACACCGGTTCCGGTTTTGGTTGAAAAGCTACGAGGGTTCATAGTAGAAATGGACGCTCAATTAAGATCCGTCGCGTCCGACCATGCCGTGATGAATATAGAATTTGAAGACCCTACGGACTACGCACGCAAAGGCCGGTTTGAGGTTCGAATTGACTTTATTGAAGACGTTGAAGGGGAGGCCTCCGAGAAATACGGACGCCGGACGTATACTTTTTTGCGAATCACAATCCAGCTGGCAAAAAGAAAATGGTTTAGCACCAACGTCCCTGAACTTGCTACCGACTTGCTGAACGAAATTCGCAGCTACTTCATGATCAACAACGACTGTGACATCGTCGAAGGTATTCAGCCTGCGACCGAATCTCGACCTCGCTAATCAAAGCGTCGATCTACCGCTAGTAACTTTACGCCCCATCTGGCGAGCCGATACCCACGATCGCTCCCAACACAAGCATTCTTAGATTTCGCAGAAACGGGCTATAGGCGATCTCGTTTTCTTGCTGGTCAAGCAATCTGTCTTTGATACGATTCCTTCGTTTTTTTAATGTGTTAGAACGATTCTGCAGCTGATTGCGAAACACAGCCAGATTCGCTATGCTACTTGGCTGTTTAAACAGTCAAAAAAAAAATTTCCGCAAACATATTCACGAAGAGAAAAACATGCCTTATTCACTACCAGAACTGCCTTACGCCCACGACGCGCTGGCGCCACATATTGATGCCAAAACGATGGAAATCCATCACGGTAAACACCACAATGGTTACGTAACCAAACTCAATGCTGCGCTCGAAGGAACTGGTCTAGATTCAAAATCAGTGGAAGACCTGATCAGTGACTTATCAGTTGTTCCCGAAGCCAAACGTGGAGCGGTTCGCAACAACGGCGGTGGTCATGCGAACCATAGCCTATTCTGGAGCGTCTTGAGCGCAGACGGTGGTGGCGAACCAACCGGTGCGATTGCCGATGCAATCAACGCTCAGTTCGGTAACTTCGCCGATTTCAAAACTCAGTTCAGCACGGCCGCTGGTACTCGTTTCGGAAGTGGCTGGGCTTGGCTATCAGTCGACAACGGCAAACTCGTCATTGAAAGCACTCCCAATCAGGACAGCCCGCTAATGGAAGGTCGCACTCCTATCTTGGGTTTGGATGTTTGGGAACACGCGTACTACTTAAACTATCAGAACCGGCGACCTGATTACGTTGCGGCGTTCTTCAATCTGATCAATTGGGCCGCGGTGAACCAGCGATACGCAGCCGCTACTGCGTAGTCACTCTCAAATCCCGCAAAACAAAAGGCTCGTCGATTACGACGAGCCTTTTTTATTTAGCTCTAGCCACATTGAAAAACTAGCCAATTACTTTACTGAGTCTGACGTAACGGAGTTGTACTGCCAGGTGTAAAACTGCTGCTTCCAGAGAGAATCGACGGAGGTATTAACACTTCAGTTACGGTGTCACCAATCCGACTGGCCCTGTGGATCTCTGGCGATTGGTTCGTCACAGGCATTTCGATGTTAGCGTGCGAAGCTTGATTTTGAAATTCGTTTGCCGAATCAAAACCAACTCGCCCGACAGTTCCTTGCTCGTTTTTCGTGTTTCCAAAACCATTATAGGGTGTTGAAGGATAGAACGAATCTGAACCGTGTCCGGAATTCGAATTATGTTGTGGTGCCACCGGGGCTTGTGGCTGTGATATCCCTGGGGAATAGGATTGGCCTTGAGACCGGTTGACTACTGGAGAACCAGCCTTCGGATCAAATGGGTTCACTCGCTCCAACGGTAAAACAAATCCTTCGATGTCGTTTTGAGCTATCCGTGGGCTTGGCTGCGTTGCAGTTGTTTTTTTTGCGGCTGCTACTTGAGCTTTTAACAATGCAATTTGACGTTTTGCTTCTTCGACTTCTGAACGCATTTTTGCGATGGCATCATTATTAGTCGTCCCCGGTGAAAACGTTCCTATGGAATTCGGTTTGTTAATCGTCAACAGTGTGTTGTTATTTGGCTGCAGTGCAGGTTGGCGGACATTTTTATTAATTTCCTGACCGTAATTCTTGGGAGTAAAACTCTTACCACCGGCAATTTTTGGAAACGGCTGATTGATCAGCTTCTCGGTTCGCTTAGAAACACCCGCTAAAGCACTTAATTGATCGTTAGCTTTCGGTACGCCTGACTCGAGTGTGCTAGATTCCAGTTTCTCTGGTTTCTGAGGAGCCAAAAATGAATTATTACCAGCTACTGCAGCGTTCGGACTGGCTTGCTTAACATTGGCAAACGGATCTGGAGCTGGCGAAAAACTTCCACCAGCAATTTCGCCAGAACTCTTAGCTGTACCAAACGCTTTATTAACGGAAGCAGCGGGAAATGAATTATCATCACCCGCAAATAAGTTTTTGGGTTTCGCTACACTTTCACCAGCAGCTTGGAATTCAGCAGCTGATTTCATGGCCGAACGAAAGTCTTGTTGAGCGTTTGAAAGCTGATTTGAAGCCGACGACTTCGCTTCATTTACTTGATTTTTTAGATTTGATAAATTTAAGCTAAACTGGTTTTCTGCTTTGGCAGGCACCTCATCGCCGTCAATGTCATCCAACTTGTACGGTTTACGAATTGGTTGGGCCGCTAATTTTTCAACACCGTTTTTGAGTAAATCATTGCCTCTTGAAGCAAGTTCATTAACGCCCGCAACTGAATCATTAATACGGGATCCACTGCCATCTAAATTCGATCGAGTCGAACTCCCTTGGCTAGCGATTTGCGTTTCAACGTCACCGTCAAAGCGAGACGGGTCAAAATGCCTTGCTGGTGGTGGCGGCAATTCACTTTCGCTATCACCCTTCCAAAAAGCGAGCGATGGAAGCTTCGGCAGTGTTGGAAGTTTGGGCTTCCCAAAATCCACTGACTTGCAACCTAAAGAAATTGCGAGCCCCATACATATTAGTAAAATTAGCGTTGTTTTTGATGCCTTCAACAACATTGGTACACCCGTAGAAATAAATTTCAATGAACCAAAAGTGCTTTGAGATACTTGGTTGCCAATTTTCATATTTCATTTGAAATTGGCTTCCCTACCCAAAAGTCACTCGGACCTTGCATAATCGCGGTGAGAGTAGGAGGATCGTAAAACCACGTCAACATCGTTTTATGGCGAATTTAGAGCCTTTTACGCGCGTTTTACAGGCTGATTCGGGCCGTTTCAGCATCAACACATAACGCGCGGCGATTGTGACTCAACCAACAACTCAATCAATAGAACAATAACCTGCTGCTAAATTTCGCGAATGGATATTGTGGGTAAACAAGGAAAGCAATTAGACTGCAACCAGGAAATTCCAACACTCTCTCGGGCGCCCTGTAGTCGTCGATGGAAACTAGTCATGCCACTGTTTGAAATAGAAACCGACGGACACATTATCATTACTTGGGCCAGCGACGACGCGGAAGCTCGGAGCATGGCTGCCGACGCGTACCCTAACGAAAATATTAAACGACTAACGAAGCGTCCACGTAACAGCTGGGTAATCTCCAAAGCGGTGCTTGGTATCACCAATGAAGCGGACACTAACATTTGCGGCGTGGCTCGTGACTGCCTACAACGATCATCCGGTGACAAAGTCCATGCCATCCGTTTGTACATGGCACAGACTGGTACCGATCTTGACCGAGCCCGTGTTGCGATTGAAACCAACATGTTGATGGGTTGGTAACGCCTGTGATTCAACTGAACGGCATTGTCAAAGAATACAAGAATATACGTGCGCTGAACGGAGTTGACTTAAAAATTAAGCCAGGTATCACAGGTTTACTGGGCCCCAACGGCGCCGGCAAATCGACACTGATCAAATTAATCTTAGGCTTGATTCGCATTACATCCGGAACAGGTACCATCCTAGGACACACGCTTGGCAAACAGGGACGACAGATCCGGTCACGTGTTGGCTACATGCCAGAAGACGATAGTTACATTCCAGGCATGTCTGGGGTTGAGGTCGTACAGTTTTCTGCTTGCTTAGCTGGCTTGCCTAATATTGAAGCGCTACGCCGTGCTCATGAAATCCTTGACTTCTGTGGCATGAAGCAAGAACGGTACCGAGAGATCGACACGTTTTCAACCGGGATGCGACAGAAGATTAAATTCGCAGCCGCCATTGCACATGACCCTGAATTTCTAATCTTGGACGAACCGACTTCGGGCTTGGATCCTGAGGAACGTGATGCATTACTAACTCGCATCAAATCGTTGTGTGAACAGCATGGCAAATCGGTTTTAATTTCGACTCACATTTTGCCTGACGTACAAGCGATTTGCGACGACATCGTGATTCTAGCAGCCGGCAAAGTGCAACTGCATCGACCGCTGGCCGAACTAAGCCAACCGTCTTCACCATCCATTACTGTCGGCGTACACGGCAGCGCAAATGATTTTTTGATTGCAATGCAAAACGAAGGTTTTTTAAGCGTTCCTGCGGAAGGCGGCGGTTGGCGTTTTGAGAGCGAACGAGACAACTTGTTAAAAACCATCTGGGATTGCTTGGCTCAAACAAAAACTCATGTCGCCTTTTTAAATCAAGGCAAAAACTCACTGGAGCAGCTGTTCATGGAAGCGGTTCAGGAGCGACACAATGCCGATTCATGATGTTGGTTACCGATCCTGGGACGGCCCTAAAACTCGCCCTTGGTTTCGTTGGATGGTCATCACCAAAACTGGCGTCCGTTTAGCAATGAAATCTACATGGGTGCGCCGGATTTTATTCGCAGCTTGGCTGCCATTGATGTATTGGAGCGTCGGATTTTTCATGATGGAAAAATCATTGAAAAAAGATGCAGACATGTTCGGCGAGACGATTGGACAACAACTAGACATGCTACCTCCTGTCGAACCCGTCAGCCAAGCCGTCAACGATGTTGAACGGATGATGTCCGAAGGGAACTCAATCAAAGGCCAATTGGCGGCAGAGACAATGCTGCGCAACGGCATCTTCAAGTACTTTCCGCACTCGGAACAACTTGCTGACGCTTACAAAAGCCAAGACGTCCACCGGATCCGAAAAGAAGTCTGGCGCTGGCTGATGATGGCATTTTTCCGCTACCCGCAATCCGTGGCGATCATGTTCTTAATTGGAATGATTGCACCATCGTTGATCGCTCAAGACATTCGCTCTCGAGCATTTTTGATGTACTTTTCGCGACCAATCGGAAAGCTGGAATACATCTTTGGAAAATTGATGGTGCTTACGGTTTTCATCGGCTGCATTGTTACGTTACCAGCACTTGCGATGTACGTATTTGCGGTTTTCATGTCACCGGACTTTACCGTCTTATACAGTACTTGGGATATTCCAATACGAATTTTAGTGGCGTCGGTCGTAGTAATCACACCGACCGCTTTACTGGCGCTCGCGCTATCGTCCCTTACCCAAGAAAGCCGCTTCGCCAACTTTTCTTGGTTTGCAGTCTGGGCGTTGGGGCATGGAACTTATTTAGCAGTAATGTTTGCCACCGCGATTGGAATGAAAACAAACGCACTCGCCCCCGAAATCACCAATAACAGCATCGTTGAATCATGCTCACACTTGTCACTGTACAATTGCCTTGGAAAAGTCCAAGAAATGGTCTTTGGATTTTCCAGTTGGGACGAAGCTTGGAAATCGGCGGTGGTGCTAACCATACTGTCGCTGGTTTCGATGTACTTTTTGTACCAACGTGTCTCACAGTCAACTCAACAGTAAGGCTCGAATTTCAGTCATGATCCAGTTAGAAAGCGTCTCCAAACTTTACAAAACCGTTATCGGTGTCAACGAGATCAACGTTGACCTCAGTGAAGGCGTCTACGGTTTGCTCGGGCCCAATGGTTCAGGCAAAACTACATTGATCAACTTGATCCTCGGCCAATTAAAACCCACGCTGGGAAAAGTTCGATTGTTTGGCCAAAATCCGTGGCGGCAGAGTCAGTTATTACGGCGAGTTGGTCTATGTCCGTCATTGGAAGTCAATTACCCACTGGTCACAGGGTTGGACTGGGTCACCTACATGGTCCAATTGCATGGCTTTGATTTCGCCTCCGCCAAACGCCGAGCGAAGGACGCGTTGGAAGCCGTCAAGCTGACTAAAGTCATGAATCGTCCGATGAGAAACTACAGCCTAGGGATGCGACAACGAGCAAAAATTGCTCAAGCGATCGCCCACGAACCGGATCTGCTGATCTTGGACGAACCGTTTAGCGGCCTCGATCCAGTCGGTCGACACGAGATGTCCGAATACTTAAAGAGTTGGGCGGCCAAAGGGAAGAGTCTCATTTTAGCCAGTCACATTTTGCACGAAATCGAAGCAATCAAGCCGTCATTCTTGCTTATCTCCGGAGGTCGCTTGCTGGCCTCTGGGTCACCGACCGAAGTGCGAAATATTTTAACCAGCGCGCCTAGCCGGATCGCCATTCGCTGCTCCAACCCTAAAAAACTAGCCAATCAGTTAGTCAATGATTGTCAAATCGACAGCCTTGTATTTGAACAAAACGACCAACTGATCATCACCACTCGCCATTCGCAAACGATGCTGGAAATAGTAACTCGTTTAGCAGCCAGCGGGCAGATCGAAGTTACTGAGATTACCTCGACTGACGATTCACTGAAAACACTCTTTTCAACGCTGATGAAAATTCATCGAGGTGAAGTGGAATATCACCCGCAGGCAAGTTCATGATAGGAAGTATTACAAAACTCTGGCATGGCGCCTTGGCGACCTGTACGTTTGAATTACGGCGATCAATGTCGGCACAGCGAATCTCCGTTTCGATTGGCTTAGCACTATTCCCGCCAGCGATGTTGGCGCTGTTAATTTTTGGAGCAAAAATATCCAGTGCCGATGGTGGTGCTTCGATGATTGATTCGGCGCAATTTCTAGCAGTTTTCCTAACCGCCTTAGTACTATTACTGAGCCTTCTGTTGTGGGCAACTCCCAACGTTTACTCGGAACTTGAAGGCAAGAGTTGGCTGTATATTGCTAGTCGTCCAGCCGGAAGAACTTTGGTTTTCCTAGGAAAATTTATGGCGTCAGTAGTCATTTCACTGGCCATTTGTTTTACTGCTATAACGCTGTGCGTGCTGATAATTCACGGCACCAACGAAACGGTCAATGCCGTCCAATTATGGCTGGCGATGAACTTTGTATACTTTTTGGCAACACTGATCTACGCTGCATTGTTTTCGCTGATCGGCGTCATGTTTGTCAAACGAGCAATGGTCGTCGGTGCGGGTTTCTTGATCGGATTCGACGTCT
>CAZHCH010000076.1:0-15093 GCA_964530985.1 uncultured Pirellulaceae bacterium
CTTGTACTCGTTCGGCACCGGAAAAGTGTTCACCGTTGATCAAGTGCAACACTTTTATCGTATCTTGGACGACGCCTTGACCGCTTGAAGTTTCCTTGGAAGCGACAACCAACGGCACACTGGCAGGACTAAAATCGTTAGATGTGGTACCGAAATCAGTAGTAGGAGTGGTCACGATGAGCAGGCTCTTTTTTGTGTTGATATAGTTAGTTTGCCAACTGTACGTCACGCAAACCCCAAGGCAAAACCAACCTATTTTTTCGTCTCCAACTTGCCCATTGCTCGGCCCTCAATATCATTGCAGGCCGCACAATCCAATCATCCAATGAGCATCCAGCAACGTATAGCGAGGCTTTCGCGTTTTGGTTCATTTTCAGAGGCTCCTTACCTGCCGTTCTAGGGACGCCCAATAAACCTCTTTTCATTCGAAAAGTGATCCCCCAACATTCTTATACCAGCGCGCCAGCACAGCCTAGCGCCACTAATGCCCCAAATTCTATCGACACAAACGGTCGCCAAACCGCTAACGAACCCGCTGCCATTATCGCGGCCAAGAAGTGCCTAGCCTTTAAATGCTATCATTTTCTTGACAATGATCTTCATTCCATTAGATTGTGCCGTTGAGGGTCAGTGAATCAGGCTGATCTCGACTTCCGCTTCGATTCCAACAACCTTGAACTGAGTTGTTCTCTGCTGCCAAGACGCTCCACAAGTTGGCAAATCTTGAATCCAAATATGCGAGGTCACAATGAAGTCAAAATTGAGTTTGCCGGCATTCCCAAGAATCCGGGACCGAGAGTTCGTGATCAATAGACAAGAAACCGCAGCTTCCTCTCTGAAGCGTCGGATTATCCAAGCGTTAAATGATCAGCAAGCCACGTCATTACGAAGCTTGACTGTCGTCGTTTGCAATGGAGAAGCCACTGTGTCAGGAATGGTCGATTCGTACTACCACCGTCAAATTGCAATCAACGCCTGTCTAAACGCCCCAGGCTTATTAAAGCTGGTTGACCAAATCGCTGTCCGTGCCCGTTAGCACTTTATTGAACAAATAATTTCAGATACCTCTGTGGTGCGTGAGACTACGAATCTCTTCTTGTCAGCAAACATTGACAGCCGGCATCAGCCAGACGTAATATACTCTCTAGCGAAAACGATTTAACATTTATTCGCGGCGAATCCCACGAAGTCCACTATCAGGTTCTGTTAGGGTCTCTAAGTTTGCAAGTCGAGATTGATTGTTTGAGATCGCATCCTGCAACCGTTGCAATTGGCTTTCAACTCGACTTTGAAGTTGCTCAACGGCCTGCTTCTTAATCGCCTGCAATTCGGCAAACCGTTGTTTGATTGAATGATCCGTACGTCTCTTAAGCGTATTGTTGATCACAACCGCGAACCGCTGGCCTAAATTACTTTGAGAATCGAAAACAACTTTACTTTGATCACCACTAATGTTGATTGTAGACTCAAAGCTATCAATTTCAGTAACGCCTTCGTTCATCTGTAACGCCGTAACTCTACCACCAGCAAATTCGTTTAAGCTGTCGACATGCAGTGCAATATCTGAATACCGCAACTTGATGGTTCCAGTAATCTGCTCACCAACGGATCTGAGATTGATTTCAGCGAAAACACTGTTCGAATCGCCAAGGGTCAACTGCATACTGTTTTTATGTCCTAATTTTCGTTCACCAAGATTAAGTGTTGGAAAGGTGACTTTGACGGCGTCAATCGGATCGGTTTGAGTGCGATCAAGCGTACAAATAACTGCAGCGTGCTGTTTTCCTTGAGCATGAAATTCGAACGTAGCGGGTTCGTCTAATAGTTCGGGTTCGGTTGACAAGTTGAACGCGTTGCCCGAGAAATCAAAATGCTGCCCAAGGAACCGACCTTCACCGTTGATCTTGAGTTTCTTAACCCAGCAGCTTGGTCTTGCGTGGTTTCCTTGGACTGGAATATCTACGCCACGCTGGGATTTCTGGACAAAATCATGACTGATTTCTGGACTAACAGTTCGAAACCATTGGAACATTTCGACGGCTTGGCCCACAAAATCAGCATGTAAATCCTCCAGTAACAGATCTGACAATTGGTCGCCATCGAGTTCAAAAGCCGTAGTCGAACCTGATATTTTCTGCGCATCAACTAGGTATGCCTGTTCAATCGCCATTACATCACGATCGAGACGCTTGCGCAAACGTTCTACTTCTGTAGCAACATTTTTATTCTGAGTCTCCATCTCGCTTAGCCGGTTACTAGAAGCACCCTGCCATTTTCGTCGCAACGGATTGTTCGCCGACTGATCTTCGAAAGCAAGTTCATTTAATTCGGCAGCCAATTCTTTGATATCGACAACCGTCTTGGCTACTTGCTTTAGCTCTTGATCCCAAAAGGCAACGACCCGTTGGTTCGCATTAATGGTTTGTAGATCAACAGAAGCACTGATCGGGTTATCTGGGACAACGAGGTTGTCGAGCCACACTTGCCCAAGCGCCTCGCTAGAATTGACAACCAAATTGCTGCCTGTTCGTTTTTCAACAGGCTCCAACAGCGACTCCGATTGAGCATTTGAACGAGGAGTTCCAAACATCAGTCGGCTCGTCTGACCACCAGTGATTACTAATTGCCGCCGCCAAAGTGCACTCGCATCGAAATCTAAATACGCCATATCCGCTTGTAAAAGATTTCGATCGGAGTGAGTCGGATCGGCTAAGACAAGCTCTTTGAGATATATTTTTTGATTGCTGATTGAACAACGAATTTGAGAAACATCCACTTTCCCTCCGGTTCGATTCTCAATACTACGCACGACAGCCAACCGCGATATCGGATCAGCACTGGCCCAAAGCGCAACTAGAATCAAGCCTAGAATCACCAAGCGTGGCGGCAAATAAGTCCAACGTGACATTACTGGGACTTCCTTAAACTTGGGTCGTAGCGGTCAGCGGCGAGTCTGTGATCGGTTGCTGCCAACGAGAAGTAATCCTGCGACCAACCATTCGAATCATTGTGTAAGTAGGCACAGCAAGCAGGCCCCCCAATATCAAGGTGCCCATAACAACGGAATTGTTGAATCTCGTCCAAGGCACCAGCGGAAGTTCAATTAGATTCGCCCAGATTGGCTCCAAAGGACTGAAAGTCAAAAACCACGATCCAATCTCATGAGTTATGTGATCCAGCGCTGGACTGACAAAGTGTGCCAAAACCACACCAATCCCAAAGCACAGCAAATTAGCCGTCGATAAAATCGCAATCACTCCAATCGCGTATGGCAACAAGGAGTCTTTCGGAATCAACCCGACAACGATACCAAATGCCATCCCCATCCCAAGTTGATGAGGGGTATCAAAACCACGAACGGTACCTTTGAAGCTAGTCCAGGATTGCTGGGGCCAAGATTGCTGAACTGCATCCATTTTTGAAATTAAGTGCTACTGGAGTTTGAAGGTAATTCAACGAACAATGCACGATTGCATCATTGATGTAGGTTAGTAATTAGTAAAATTCTCGATTCGTGTCGACAGGTTTTCGCGGCAATACTAACCAATTTAAAACTATCACGACCAAATTCGTTTTTGATAGCAAATCTCACCAGCATGCTCATGTAGTCTGTTATCGGATCAATCGATCTGGTATTTAAAGGAAATCAAAACTGGAAAACTCTGCTAGCATCACCACTTTGTGCCGCCAACGGTAAATCCATCGATAATTTGTCTCACTGAGGCTCTTAGGAGCAAGTGAGGATGAAATTCTGACCTAGAAACTTATTAGGAGCTTTTTAAATGTCTAACAACCAGGAATCATTTGCCGACGGCATTGGCGAAATCACACTTAGCGGAGGCATGGTCCGCATTGACTTCGTAACACAACAGGGATCGCAAAAAGACTCCGAAAACAAACCTCGCCTAGAATTTTCACAGCGAGTCATCATGCCGCCAGATGGTTTTTTGCGCAGCTTCAGCGCCATGGAAAGTTTGGTCAAACAACTAATCGATGCAGGATTAGTGAAACCACGTGACAGTGAAAAATCAGCTGATACAAACAATGGAACAAACCCACAGAATTTTTAGTGAACGCAATTATATCGTTCGATTTTTGTTTTTATTTTGCCTGAGTGAACTTGAACCCCGAAAGAGCGCAAGCCATGTTGCACTCTCAACCATTCGGGGATTTCTCGACAAAATCGTAAATTCACTTTTCGCAAAAACAGGCTGGAAGTCACTACTGAACCGATTTAACCTTAGCTGTCGGAAACTCAAACACCACATAAGTCGCCTTAGTTTCCGAATCGACCGGGTAAATCTGTTTGAAGTCACAGGGATCTGCCATCAAATCCACTTGCCATTGCGGGACCAGTAAATGCGTTGCGCCGTAAGTTGTAGCAAGACTTTGAAGCTGCATGTCCGAATACTCCGTCAACCCTAAATCAAGGCGACGTTGAGGATCGATCAACCAACTTACTCGCTCTGACCACTCGACCATCGCCGAAGCGTTTTGAGGGACGTCCTTCCAGTTCACAACCTCCGTGCGATGGGCATACCATTTGAAAGTTTGCTGCTGATCCGGCGTTATAAACACGGCGTCGGCAGGAGTGTGCGTTTTAATCCACTCACAGACTCGTCGCCAGTTTTGATAGGTTTCAATCGTACGATCCTGGTCGTCGATGTAAGTTGGCAAAGCCGCTTGGTCGGCGCGCGGTCGCGAATCCGAATGCCGGTCAATGCCGACCCAAAACATCATCAAAGCAATTGCGACGCCGACGACGATCGTAACTGTACGGCAAAATAAACCACGCTTCCAAAGCAATTCTAGCCACGCGACTAACGCCATCGCTGTCACGCAAGGCACTGCAAAGTCCGCCATTCGGAACCAGTAAAATCGTAGCAAACCCAAACTGCTATCCGCCAACCAAGTTGCTTGCTCGGAAACACCCGACAACACCAACCCGCCAAACGAGATACAAAGACTGCCAAACGCAAACCCAAACAACCTCCGCCAACCAACTTGATGCCGCCCTTCGAAGCTCTGCAGTTTACGACCAATCATCGCGAACACGATTAGCAAAACCGTGAAACTTGCAACGCGAGAAGCAGAAAACGCACTGAACAATAGGTGATGAGAAATTCGATCTTGCACATAAATTTTACTCGCCACTAACTTGCTGTTTGGATCCGCAGTAAGGTCAGCCATCAAAGGCGGTAAAACACCAACTACCGCCAGGCACAAACCTATCAAAATGAATACAAAATTTTGCTTTATTGTTAGGGCCAAAGGGACTTTGCCTTCTGCTTCCTCCTCTACTTTCAACTCCGCAATTCGACAGCAATATTGACTTGCAAACGCCAACAGCACCGCGATGGTTGCCCAACCGCCAACAAGCACATGGAACGCACAGGCCAAACCGAGATACGGCCAAAGCCAACGGAATTGTCGCGAAACCAAACTACCCAAAGCCATTAAAACAAAAAAGTAGGCGAGACCCTTGGCTTCAAAACCGCCAACTATCCACTCGCCGGCCAAATGAAATCGATCATTCAAAACGAGGAACAAAGCTGCACTGACAATCGGCAGACCAGGCGTGTTAAGTAATCGAGCAGACAATCGTTGCCAACCAAACGCCAACAACAGCCAAGTAAATATCCGACCAACCCATGCCACCTGAGGCAAACTTAAAAATTGATTTAGCCATCCGAATAGTTGGTAGAACAACCAATGTGAAAAAGAAGACGCTAAAAAGATATCATCCGGGCACCACAGTGGGTCCCAACTATGTTTGGCTTTGGTAAGGTAGTGCGATTCGTTTACGTCGGGCGGAAGTTGGCCCGCATAGACGACGAACAAACTAAAGATCAATAGAGTTTCGATAGTTCGTCGAGGCATGGAACAAAACAATAGCAGGTGTAATGAATAAAGAACTTGGACGAAACACAATCGTACTATTGGGCGCTGGCCATACCAATGCTCATGTGTTGCGAATGTGGAAAATGAAGCCAATTGAGAACGCTCAGTTGGTCTGCGTTTCCAATTATCCAATTGCAACTTATTCCGGAATGATGCCAGGGGTGTTGGCCGGACAATACGACATCCTCGAAATGGAGATCGATTTGGTTCGCTTTTGTGCGTCGGCGGGCGTACGATTAGTGCTAGGAGACGTCACTGGAATTGATCGTGAGCAACGCGAACTTCAATTTACAAACCGCCCTCCGCTTGCCTATGAATTCCTTTCAGTCGGTATCGGTTCACGACCGACGGTCAGTGGCGTTGATGTAAAAGACGACTCAAAATTGGTTGCCATCAAACCGATGCAAACTTTTTTGGAACGATTGACGACTCATCTACAATCAACCGCTACCTCACAAACAAAACCACGAATCGCGATTGTTGGCGGTGGAATCGGCAGCATCGAAATCGCTTTTTGTCTTGACCGTCGAATCAAAGACAGTCCGGATTCATTGGGCCTTAGCGCCGGTCAGCAAGCGGATATTACCCTTGTCACTGGCTCCCAACGCGTCGGAGCTGGCCTGGCCGAATCAACCCAAGATCGAGTTAAAACCGTTTTTGATTTGCATGGCATCCAACAGCAAACAGGCTCACGCGTCAAAATAATCAATGGACAGCAGTTAGAGTTGTCCGACGGAACGTTGCACGATTTCGATTTGATCATTTGGGCTACCAGTGCGATCGCACCGGAGTTGCTATCAGTTTTTGATTTGGACATAGATGATCGTGGTTTTTTAAAAACTCGACCAACGCTACAAACAGTTGCCGACGACAACATTTTTGCAGTCGGAGACAGCGGGACGATGGTTGACTTTGATTTGCCCAAAGCAGGCGTATTTGCGGTACGACAGGGACCGGTACTTTGGGACAATTTGCAACGCGCTGTCTGGCAGCGAAAACTAGTTACCTATCAGCCACAGCAATCTTTTTTAAAGTTGATCAATACTGCAGATGGAAAAACGATTGCCGAACGTGGGCAACGCAGTTTCTACGGCCGTTGGTGCTGGCATCTTAAAAACCGAATTGATAAAAAATTCATGCGGATGTACCAAGACTACACCTCCATGCCAATGCCTCCAGCGGCGCCAGCCACAGATGAAGACGCGATGCGATGCTTGGGGTGTGGCGGGAAAATCGGCAGCCAATTACTGTCGTCTATCTTGGACGAACTGGAAGTTCCAGACCATCCCGATGTCATCATCGGACTGGATCAACCGGACGATGCAGCGATCGTTAAAACTCAGAACAATCAAGTAACGGTCACGACCGACTTTTTCGCCAGCCCATTAGATGACCCCTACTTGAGCGGACGAATTGCGGTTTTAAATTCCGTCAGTGATTGCTTCGTGATGGGGGCTCAACCCACTGGAGCACTTGCGATGGTTCAGTTGCCGCTTGGACACCCGCGTGCTCAACGGCAAGTCATGCGCGAACTGATGGCCGGCGCAGTCGAAGAACTTAACCGAGCCGGTGCAGTGATTGTGGGTGGTCATTCGATCGAAGGACCGCGATTGATCGCTGGCTTTACGGTGCTGGGACACCAATTAAGTGATCCAAAAACCAAAGGAATGCTAAAACCGGGCGACCAATTGATTCTGGCCAAACCGATTGGGTCCGGCGTGTTGTTAGCGGCGTTAATGCAAGGCAAACTGCCAGCCAAAGACTACCAACCGATGATCGAATCGATGCTTAAAAGCAATCAGGTCGCTTTAAAACTAATCGACAAGTTTGGCGTCTTGGCGATGACTGATGTGACCGGCTTTGGTTTGGCTGGCCATGCCGCAGAAATGCTCAAAGCCAGCCAATGTTCGGCGACTATTCGAATGGATGACGTGCCTCGCCTACAAGGCTGCCAAGCGCTGATCGAAGCAGGCGTCGAAAGTACGCTAGCACCCGATAATCGATTCGCCGCCACCAAAGTGAAGTTGGGCGACCTGGACGCCCCCCGCTATGCGAGCTTGTTTGACCCGCAGACCTGCGGCGGACTATTGTTTGGAATTGATCCTAGTTCAGTCGAGACGTCGCTCGAGTTTTTAGCTAATCAAGGCTTCGAAAACTCAGCGGTGATTGGCGAAGTGACCGACCAAAAAGGCGATCCTGCACTGAACGTGATATAACAAAAATTGCTTGACGGGACACAACTTACCATTGAAAAACGAAAAAAGCACAGCCCGGAAGTGCTGTGCTTTTTTGGGTTGTCTAAGATTTTGCAGCCAGTATTTCGGTTACATTAACTTAGTCCACCAAGGGTATAACTGGTGTTATTGCGGTTTAGACAAACTCTGATTCAACAAGATCGTTTTCCAGAGCTTCTACTTCACCGCTAGTTTTTGATTCTGCGTTTGGATCATAAAGAGCTTGAGCATCAGCGACTTTGCGATAGCCCATTTTGTTCAAGACTTCCAAAATTTCGCTGCAAGTCGGGAACATGCGTCCGCTGGCTTGCTTGTACTCATCCATGGCCTGCATGAATTCTATTTCCAAATCCGTGTAGTCTCGTTCGCAAGTGGTTGGATCGATTTGACGACGACGTTTTGTCTTACGACGTTCAACCGCTGGTACAGCTGCGGCTGCGGCTGCAGGAGACTTCTTGGCTCGACGGTCAGTCGATTTTCGAAGGCCTGTTTCATCTAATTTTTCTAAATCGGCTGACTTCTTTTTAGTTGTCTTAGCTTTAGTTGCTTTTGCCTTCGTTGCTTTCGCCTTAGTTGTTTTTTTGGTTGATTTGGCCATCGTGATAACGCCTTAACTTACGTTGATAGAGTATTTAGGGGGGAGACTTTTGCCAAAGTAAGAACAGAGGGTACCAACCCTTTGAACGTTACTTGAACGTTGTAAAACTACAACGTGTCAGCAAACTTGAAGGGTAAAAACGAAACCTATGAACAGAAAAACTCTCCGGACCGGGCAAAATAGCCACCTGTAGCGGTAGTTCCGATTAAACCGTCAGGAGCGAGAAGCTGTTCCAAGCCGAATCCACGAATCGCATGTGAAAAAGTGGCTCTTCCTAAAACTAAATGGCAAATACCACTCGTCCCCAAAAGCCGTAGAGAGACTTAAGAAAGGAGATTTACCGGAGTTTCCCTTTTTTCTTTGGGGAGAGTCCGGACTTCAAGGAAATCCACTACCGTAACGGCACTACCACTGAAACCAGAGAATTATCCAAGCTACGTACGGACAAAAAGCAATCTACCTACGAATCTCGCGCCAAATCAAAAACGCACCAATCAACATACACGCAAAGTTGCCCATCCAAGCCCCGTAAGGCGGCAGCTCGCCATGCTTGGCCCCGTTTAGACCAAACATGAACAGCGGATAGTAGATTGCCAATATCGGCAAAAAACAGACACCAAAAGTTGTAGCGTAATTAGATGTCTTCAGTCGCAAAGCGATCGGAATTCCGATCATCGCAAAGGCCAAACAACTAAATCCGTTTGCCCACCGCCGATGCGGCACGACATACAACCGCGACAATCGCTTGCTCGACGATTCTTGATCCGCAAGTCGGTTGTACCAATCGATGTTGTTCAAACCCAACATGTCTCCAGCAACTAACTGGCTACAGGCCAGCATAGCGTTCGATTGCTTCATTTTGCTTAGCTGAACGGCCTGCGTTTTGGTCTCAGAACTAATCTGCCTCAAATACAAATGGCTCGGGTTGCCGGTTGCTTTTTGAATTTCCTCTGGGGACTTAATGGGAATTGGGTGTGAAAACTGATCGAATTGAAACGTCGTCTTCTGCTCCCCGTCCACGGTAGCCACACCACGAATCATTTCAAAATTTAGACTATGAGCGTCGATATCGGTTTCTAACGTAGCTTCTTCGGCGACGGCACGGAAGTTCTTATTGCCCGAGTAAGTGTTGATCACCGGGCGGAGTAATCGCCGCCCCTCGACTCCGGCAACTTCGATCGAGAACTTATTCGTTTCAAAGCGACCTTCACCTTCGAGGACTTCGTACAAAATCTTGTCGCTACTCTCCAACACCACCCGCTCGATTCCCCAGTAGCTCCAAGCGAATGATACATCGTTAACCCAGACCGCACCAAGACTGAGCAAAAACGCAACGACCAACACTGGCATTACGATTACTGATTGATTCAAGCCCATCGATTTAATCGCAACCATTTCATTATCTGCAGCCATCCGGCCAAAGACAACACAAACACTGAACAGGCTGGTCGCTGGCATGGCGAACATCAATGCCTTCGGCAAAATGTAAGGCACTAACTGGACGAGGATCTTGGGACCGAGTCCATGCCGCTTGGCCTCTTCAGCGATTCCGATAATCAACATCAACGCGACGAACGCGAACGAAGAAATCACAAAGATCTTCGCTAGTTCGAAAAAAACGTATCGTGTTATGAGCTTGGGAACCACGACTGCCAATCCTATGGCGGACATAAAAGAAATATTGGGCGGCGTAGAGTAGAAAAAGTCTGCTTTTTGGTCAATTCTGATTTAGTTAGAAGGGTTCGCGGTAGTAACACTGCAAACCATCAAAAAACCGATCACCGAAACGTTCGAAAGAGAAAATGTCCTTTCGTAGTACCACGACGACAAACTCTGAAGTCCTCCGCGCCCCAAGTCAGTTCCGCGCGACAAGGACTTAGTCAGTGACAGGTGAAATTTTGCTTCGGTCACCAAACAGCTTTTCTTCCAGTCGCCTTAGCAGCCAGCCCAAGCCCCAGTTTTGTTGCAAGGCACCGCCACATAAAATTCCGACTGCAACGCCAGCCAAAACATCACTAGGCCAGTGGGCGTAGCTGATAACTCGCTGGATTGATGCCAGCGAAGCAATAAAAATAAACAGGTACTTGCCTCTGGGAAACGCCCAAATCATCGCAATCGCAAGCCCCCAAACCGTTGCCGCATGAGCCGAGGGAAACGATTGATGAGCATAATACCGATTCAAATCGCAATTATAAAACCAGCCAAGCCATGTTGCCCAAGAGTCGCTTGGAAAGTTTGCTTGCGAGGAAGCGTCGAAGTACTGAATAGGCCGTACTCGAGCGATCTGAAATTTTAGAAAATTTGCGACCAATCCAGGCCAAAACGCACAGACAACAATCCGCGGAATTGTCACTCGTGATTTCGGCGCCAACATATAAATGCCGACCGCCACGACAAATACCCCAAAACCGTGAGCAAACAACTCGCTGAGTATTGAAATCCGAATCACATCCCCCGCTACAAACGCATGCCGATCTGGATGCGTTAACCAACCGTCAAACGGCACGATGCTATAGGCTGCCACGGCAAGCAACAACGGCACCAAATAGATTTGCCACCAATACGACTCAATCGCCCAGCCAGAAGAACGAGCGTTCTCTTTTGGGGAAACAATAGAATCGAGCGGTACAGTTCTAGACATGAATTTCGGGAAACAAAAAAGGAAATGCTTTGCAGGCTTTAGTAACGAATTTAATCTTGTCTAAATCCTTTTGTCGCAATCATCGACTCCTAAACGACCAAACTCTCCAACAGCAACCGAAGCTTCCTTAGTTCGCCGTCATGATCAATTTCGGGATCGTCCGAAGGACCGATATCAACACAAAGTGCTTTCTTAAAGTTTGCTTTTCGCAGCAAATTAATTAACTTGCCGTATTCAATGATGCCTTGTCCAACCCGGACTTGCAGTTGTTCCGGAGTCGAATCTCTCAGGTAAACGTTGTGAACATAATCTATCAAATTCTCATAAATCATCGTTTCGGGTGGTTGCCCAAGATGATAATGACTTGGATCCAGCGACAGACCAAGTCCTTCGACATGCCTGCAAATAACAGAGACGGTATCTGGATCGGCTGAAATCCGACCTTGCGTGCTACGCATCGCTACTGTGACACCGTGCTTCTGAGCAATCTTGACCAAAACCTTGTAACGTTCAACCTCCTCATTGAACGGTGTGCCATGTTCACTCGAAGGAACTGTCAGCGTCACGATCTTGGAAAGTTTGGCAAGCTCGCAACATTTGGTGAACGTCTCGAAATACTTGTCGCCTTCTTCATCAATCTCAAGGCTCAATCCGACAACCGTCAAACGCTTGGTCGAATGCATGATATCGTAACACCGACGTATATCGCTAACGACTTCAGAGGGTTTGAGGTGACCGCCAGATTCGTGGACACCGACCTCGATGTGAGAAAATTCTAGATGAGCCAACTTTTCGATAGCATCCGCTAGCGGCAAATTTGGATAACATTGAGTAGTCGCGGCAACGTACACTCGCAACTCCTTGACAGAGTGTTTCTTTTGTAACTTAATCATGAAAGCAACGGGCGGGTCATCCCGTGCAGGCCGAAACCCCATAGCTTTCACTCATGACGATTTGCGTACTCTAGAGATGCTACGGCATTTGATCAACACCACTCTACAACGATCTCAGCTAGGCCACGAAAGGCAGGGGAATTGTCACTTCACAACCAGTTTTTGGCATCGAATTTCGTATTTCCTGTCACCTAAAATACGCAACGATACAATTTATTTACCTTATTTCTAATAATATTATTCTTGAGCCTAGAGTTCGATTGCGGAGCTAGAAATGAAAACGATTCGATGCATTGCGATACTATTATCAATGTGCGCAGTACAATACGAATTCACCCCGCTAATTGGGAATTCGCTGGCTCAAATCCCCTCAGAGCAAAAAAAACTGGATAAACCTGAAAGCGCTAGTGCACCGCCAAAGGAGAAAGCCTCCAGCACCAACGACGACGCCCAACAAGAACTCGTCGTTCGGCTAGAAAAATTTCTTACTGGAACCAAATGGAGTGGCAACTTCATCATCGACGGCAAAGAAAAACTCATCAAAGAACATTATGAAATCTTGTCCGCCAAAAAATCTGAGTTTGGTGACAAATGGAACTTGATCGCTCGAATCAAATATGGCGAGCATGATACAACACTGCCGCTCCCACCAATCGAGATCAAGTTTGCCGGCCAAACCCCTGTGATCACGATCGACCGAGTCTTCATTCCTAGCTTTGGTACTTTCGATGCTCGTGTCGTGATCCGGCAAGGCAAATATGCAGGAACTTGGAAACACGACAAAATCGGCGGCTTCATGTTTGGAACAATCCAAAGCATGTCCGAAGATGAATTGAGTGCCGCCAAAAAATTTGTGCAAGAGATTATCGAGGAATGACTCTACGCTAGGCCGAGATTCTCCGTCACTAAGAAACTTTCGTTCTGACGCCCCAAATGCGTACCGTGCTTTACTGGTACAGACATACAAAACGTTTGACAACCGTCAGGTTGCAAAGATAATCGACCTACCAAACCTGTCTTTGCTCAAATTCGAGTCATTATGAAACGCACGATTCCTTCGGTACCTCAGCTCTACCGCAACGTGCGCCGCTGGACAGAAATTGTTTCGGTGCTATCCAAATATGGATTGGCGGATTGGCTGAGCCAATTCAACATCGATTTTTTGACGAATTTGCTGAGCGCATCCGAAGGCCAATCACAATCGAATTTGACTCAGCATCAGCGAATTCGAATGGCGCTCGCCGATCTCGGCCCAACCTTTATCAAGTTTGGCCAGTTGCTGAGTACTCGCCCAGACACAATTGGCCAAGCATTGGCCGAAGAACTCTCGAAGCTACAATCCGACGCACCTTCGGATAATTTCGAAACCATCAAAGCGATCATTGAGACTGAGCTTGGCAAACCGTTAGGGGAAGCGTTCGCTGACTTTGATCCGATACCGATTGCCTCTGCTTCGATTGGCCAAGTGCACATCGCTAAAATTGCGTCTGACAAGTTTTGCTGTGAACCAAGTGAAAAATCAAAGGTCACCAATGGACTGATCGACGTAGTTGTTAAGGTTCGTCATGCAGGTAATGAAAGCAAGATCGAAACCGACTTGGACATCATCAACGGGTTGGCTCAACTGGCCGAACGAATAGAAGAATTCAAAGCCTACCAACCTGTTCAGGTGGTCAACGCGTTATCGCGTTCGATGCGACGCGAACTAGACTTTGAGCGCGAGCAGCGAAACTTAATTCAGTTTGCCGAGATGTTTAAGAAAAACAAGTCCATTGTGTCGCCACGACCTTTTCCCGACTTGTGTTCTTCTCGCATGATCACCATGCAGCGAATCGTGGGCAGTGACTTAAAAGAAGCCTGCTGTAATGGTACCAGCAAAGAAGAATTGTCGTGGGTGGCCAGTACAGGAGCCGACTTGTATTTGCAAATGATTTTTAATCATGGTTTCTACCATGCCGACCCGCACCCCGGAAACATTTTGCTGACCGACGATGGAAAAATTGGTTTACTTGACTTTGGCATGGTTGGCAGAATCAGTGAACAGCTACGAGAAGACATTGAATCGATGCTAGTCGCGATTGTGAACCAAGACGTTTCGATGTTAACTTCGTTGATCAAACGCGTCGGAAACTGCCCACCCGACTTGGATGATGCCGCATTATCAAATGACGTAGCTGACTTCGTCGGTCAGTATTCGACCCAAAACGTATCGCATTTCGACATGAGTGGTGCGTTAAAAGACTTTGTGACCGTTGTTCGCCAATACAGAATCACACTTCCAGCCGAAGCGTCATTGTTAATCAAGGTGCTGGTGACGCTAGAAGGCACTGGACGAATGCTGACACCTGATTTTAGCTTAATGGAAATCATGAAGCCGTTTCAGCGAATGCTGATTCTAAAGCGTTTATCGCCTTCGCGGCACATGCGAAAAATGCGCCGGTTCTATTTAGAAGTCGAGCAATTAGTCGATGCATTGCCGACGCGTCTGACCAACATCTTAGAACAAGTCCAGTCTGGCAGTTTCGATGTTCATTTGGTCCACCGTCGACTTGGGCCAACTGCCAACCGCCTAGTGGTCGGCCTGATGACCAGTGCGTTATTCTTGGGCTCCAGCTTGATGCTCAGCTACAAAGTCCCACCGATTATGTTTCCAACAGAAGCCATGGGCCCAAATGGTCAAATCATTCGCACCTTACCATGGCATGGCATCCAAGACCTGTCAGCGTTAGGTCTGGCTGGCGTAGTTGTTAGCTTGTTAATGGGATTACGGTTGATGTGGGCGATCAGGAAGTCTGGCAACCTAGACGAACGCTCGTAATACCACCG
>CAZHCH010000077.1:0-15073 GCA_964530985.1 uncultured Pirellulaceae bacterium
TGAGATTGACTTCATGGCCAGCTTCGGCCATCAGCTTTGTGATCGCTTCATCCAATTCGGCGCCATGAACGTTTTTGTATCGAATGATGCCCTTCGCATCGATCAAATAAATAGTCGGCCACGAATAATTGCTCCAGCGAATAGCAATCGGGCCCAGTACGCCGTCTTCGCCGTTCCAAAAGCTTCGCCAAGTGATGTTTTCTTTCTTTACTAAGTCGACGGCTTCTTCACGATCTCCGTCACTGTTGACACCGATCAGGGCAAATGGCTTGTCGGACAATTTTTTTACGAGCGACCGCTCGTGTGGAAATAATCTCCGGCAAGGTCCTCACCAAAAACCCCAAAACGAAATCATTGTGACTTTGCCTTTGTAATCGCTGAGCTTGAATTCAACTCCATCAATGTCTTCACCAATAATATCTGGAACAGGTTTGCCGATCTGCAATTTCGAAGCGAACTCTTGACCTTCGACCATTTCAAGAAGATTGATACCATTTATGTTTTTTGCATCTGCATGCTTGGTCATAAGGGTGTTCTTCAGTGATTCGAGCTCCGTTTTCACCATTTCCGCTTTTTCACCGTCGAGGTCTCCCACTTTCTTGTTAAGGATGTCCCGAAGTTGGTAGATCGCGCGAGCTCGAGCTGTATCAAAGGTGTTTACATCGAGTATTGATCGCAGGTATTTCTCTGCGTCGGCTTGTGACAGGTCGTAAGCCAGCTTGTAGATATGTTCTTCCATGAATTCAGCTTCGGGGAAGTTCTCTAGGATCAATCGCAAAACGACTGCTTGGTGGTCTTCAACTTTGGCTTTTTTGTACCACCAAGTAACACCTTTTCGTGTTTCCTCTGAAACGGATGAGCTATTGATTAGTTCGGTGAGTCTTTCTTGGAACGGCTTGATCTTTGGGCGGTTGGCATACTCTTCTTGCTTTTCAGCCTTGGTCGGCGCAACTCGATACCGTTTCATATAGGCTTTCATTTCGTTTGAGAAATACTTTTCGAAATCCTCAAACGTTTTTAGGCTCTCTTCTTCTTGTTCCGGTTTTTGTTCAGACTGAGCAGTCGAATCCTTTTTGGATTCTGATGACTCGTCTTGAGCAAAGGTATAACCTGACATGCACCCGAGTAGGCAGGCGGCAAGCAGCATAAATTTATAAGAATAGGACATGGGAACTTATTGATCTCCTTCAAGGTAAAAGCAATCGGTCACTATACTTGTTGGGTGCACCACTGGCAATGGTTTTGAGCCCCTTTCAAACATCCGAAGCCGGTTTGAATTGAATTTTACAACGCGTCTACCTTTCAAGATGGTGGCATGTCGGTGAACAGTCATACAGGTCGGGCAATGCGTTGGTGTATGCAAATCGATGATTGTGACTTTGCCGAGAAATCGGCAACAAGTTGTAAGACTGGTTAGGATCAAGCGTCAAATTGTCAGTATAACCGTGCCGAGATTTGATCGCTGGTTATGTTGCAATTAACTTCCAGTATTAAATTGGATACGTAATGAGAATCGCGCTTACCAGCACAATTGCCTCAATGGTGATTCTGACAGGACTAACCACTTGGTTGTTAGTCAATGGGTTTAGCAATTCTGCTCAAGCAACCACTGGTACGGGTGCGATTGCTGCGGCACCGAATCAAGATCAAAACAATGACAAGCTAGTGCCTCGTAAGTTTGCTTTTATTGAATTGTTTACTTCGGAGGGATGCAGTAGCTGCCCCAGTGCTGACGAAAACCTCAAACGCATTGCAGCGAGTGCCGCTGCTTCTGGCCAAGAAGTCTACACATTGTCATACCATGTCGACTATTGGAATTATCTCGGTTGGAAAGATCCGTACAGTGACTCTTTATTTTCAACCAGACAGCGGCAATATGCTCGTCAATTTAAATCATCTCGCGTCTACACGCCTCAAATGGTAGTGAACGGGAAAACTGAGTTTGTTGGGTCCAAAAGAAGCGAGTCCGACCAGGCAGTTAAGGTGGCTTTGTCGCAAGCGGCGACCGGTGCAATTACAGTGAACGCGGTTGTCCAGGCGAATGTAGTTACTGCCAACTGGAAAGCGAAAGGGATTAAGGCGACCGATGTCGTAAACGTCGCCCTAGTTCAAAATGCTGGTCAACAGCAAGTTAGCCGCGGCGAAAATGCTCGTCGTAAATTAACTCACGTCAACATCGTGCGCCGGTTGATGACGGTTAAAAATCCGGGAACAGGCGGAGCAGTTAAACTCGACATGCCTAAGGGACTCGCCGCGGCTGATTGCCACGTGGTGGTTTTTGCTCAATCCGGAGCGGTTGTTACTTCGGCGGCAAAAAGCAAGATTGTGCCAACCGAGGTCATGCCGACCAAGATCGCGCCAACTGGGATTAAGCTTGGAATGAGGGGCTCCACGTTCACGAAAGTAAATTTCTCTACTAGCAATCAGTCCCAAACACAAAGCACAAAACGAAAGTTGGTCAACGAGCAAAAGTTCCTTGCTTTATTGTCGCGAAATCCTCAACAATTAGCGAATTCGATTGCGGCTGCAGATGCGAATTGGGATATGTCTTACGTGCCCATGCTGTTGGAAGTTTCGCGATTTTTGCCGGAGACACAACGTGCAAGCGTCATGCACCTGGTCGAAAGGAAAACCGGCCAAAAGTTTGGAAGAGATTCTGACAAGTGGCTGCAGTGGAGTTGGAAGCAGAAGTTCGATCCACACCCAGGTTATGCGAATTTCAAGTCAATATTGTACCAACAGATGGATTCGCGTTTTCCTGAGTATTTTCGCGACACTGAGAACGCTACGGTTCGGTTGGACGAAATACGCTGGGGTGGTGTGCGGCGCGATGGAATTCCGCCGCTCAAGAATCCGAAAATGTTACCTGCCAATGATGCTCACTATCTTGCAGACACGGATGTTGTCTTTGGTATCGAACTGAATGGTGATGCTCGCGCCTACCCGAAACGTATTTTGGCTTGGCACGAGATGTTCAAAGATACTATCGGCGGTGAGTCGGTATGTGGTGTTTACTGAACGTTGTGTGGTTCTCTGATCGTGTATCAGACAAATTTTAACGGAGTTCACCACGAACTAGGAACTAGTGGTTTTCTTTATCGTTCCAACAAAGTCATGTACGACCATGCGACAAAGTCTTGTTGGTCGACACTTCACGGTGAACCCATTGTCGGGCCACTTGTCGGCAAAGGGATCAAACTTGAACGACGCTATTTGGTTACGACAACTTGGGGGCAGTGGAAGGCACGCCATCCCAATACAACCGTGTTGTCATTGGACACGGGGCATCGACGCGACTACGGAGAAGGTGTTGCGTATCGCGACTATTTCGCTACCGATAAGCTAATGTTTACGGTGCCGCAGATTGACAAACGGTTGTTGAACAAGGACGAAGTGCTCGCGTTTCGTAATCAGGAACAACAGTTAGCGATTGCCATAACGTATCTTGCGAAAAAAGGTATTCACCATGACAAGCTTGGCGAACAAAACATCGTTGTACTGTCCAGTAGGAACGGGGCCAGTCGTGCTTACGATTCCGATGGGACGACTTTTGCGTCGTGGGACGGGGCCAACCAGGCAATTGATTCGACCGGAAAAAAATGGACGGTGCTTGAGGACTCGCTTGTGTCCGAAGGCAAGAAACTTGCTCGAATGCCATCACACAACGCGTTTTGGTTTGGTTGGGTTTCCCAGTTCCCCAAAACACGGCTGGTAAAATAGCGAAAATAGCCTGCGGCGAATCCGCTCAGCGTGTCGATAGAAAAGAGCGTGTTGCGTTTTTGAAAATTGAACAAAGTGGTAAGTGTAGGTTTAGATGAACATACAATTAAAACTTGGACTGGTTGTTGGGATTTTACTTTTTGCTAGCTCGCCCTGTATAGCGCTTCAATCGGGTAGTCGAGGCTCTGGTTCTGTCGCCTCGCCTGCGATTCAATCGACTCAGTCGGTTGTCCAAGGATTTTCCGCCGGGCCGTCGTTAGAGCAATTTCCAAATCAATTTAATTCGCCCGGTGTCACATTTCAGGGAGGTGTTTCAAATTCGCCTTCCAGTCCGACTGCGACGCCGACGCCGCAAGCGACGACGTCTTCAGGCAGGTCATCTGTTGGTATCCCAGATTCATCTCTGGTTGATCCCATATTTGAAATCAACGATCCAGCATCAGTTTATTCGGTGTCTCATTCGGCTTGGGACTGCCTGCTGTCGCGTTACATGGTAACCGATGCTGTCGGAGTAAAGCGTCTGCGGTATGGTGACGTGACCCCTGAAGATCGCAACGAACTCAAAGGTTATTTGCAATACCTTCAGTCGATTGACACGCGGACTCTCAATCGCAACGAACAATTGGCTTTCTGGTTCAATCTGTACAATGCGCGTACGGTTGATATTGTTTTAGACAATTACCCAATTCGCTCGATCCGCCAAGTTAAAATGAAATTTACTGACTTTGTTGGACCGTTTGATGATCCGGGAGTCGTGACGGTGTTGGGCAAACCGCTATCGTTAAACGATATCGAAAGCGGGATTGTACGACCGGTTTGGAAAGATCCTCGAATTCATTACGCTTTGAACTGTGCTTCTTTCGGGTGCCCGAATCTTTCGCCGCAAGCTTGGACGGCAGCGAATCTAGATGGGCGACTCAACGGAGCGGCGTACGAATACATCAATTCCAACCGAGCGATTCGTCGGGGTTTGTTTGGGGTACGTGTTTCCAAGATTTTTAAATGGTACAAAGACGACTTCGGGGGAAACGATCAAGCCGTCTTAAATCATCTTAGGCAATACGCCAGCCCGAGCACACAACAGAAACTTCAAGGGCAGCAAAGTATTTGTGGGTACTTTTATGATTGGTCTTTGAACGACGGTAAGATCACGCGTCGGCGGTTGTTAGAGCCAGTGATTCGTTAGAGTTAACGATTTGAAGGTTTTAGCGGTGCTTTTTGCTTCGTCGTTCGCTTAGTGACTTGTTAATTGCTTTTCAAAAAAGCTGGCTTGGTTCATGCGAGAAAAAATCCTTCTTGTTTTGTTTGCGTTGACGCTCCCGCTGGTGGTCTATGTTTCGACTTTACCGCCTCAGCGATTTCGCAATGAAATCACCGAATGGGGTGATCGTAGTTCGCTGGCCTACCAGCATTTCAATGAGTATCGTCAGAAGTTTGGAGCCAACGAGACGGTCATTCTGAGTTGGCCCGGATGCGATCTGAACGATCAACGAGTTGAGAAAGTTGCTGTTGGAATTGAAACCCAACTGGCCGAGTACGTTCACAACGTTTCCAGTGGACGGCGGACTTACTGGTTGCTGCGGGACGAAGCAAAGCTGACTGAAGCGGCGGCTTTGAAGCGATTGCGAAATGTTTTTATCGGTCATGACGACCAAACGACTGCTGTAGGTTTTCAATTATCCGAAGCCGCTCGGATGAATCGTAGCGAGTGCTTCGCCATGCTCGACAACATCCTTGTAGCGGCGGACGTGGATCCGGGCGAAGTGATCTATGCCGGACTAGGGCATAATCTTTATACGATGGACAAAGAGGGCCTTGAGTCGCCATTTCGCATGGTACCTTTAATCGTGTTGTTGGCGTTTGTGTTAACCGTTCTTTTTGTACGCAGCCTATGGCTGGCCTTTTTTATCAACGCGTTGGGGATCTATTTCGGTTGCCTTTCGTTCAATATTGTCTGGCTGGCTGATGTTGATATGAATGCGATTATTTGGCCGTTGCCAACCTTAACAATGTTGCTGACAGTGTCGGCGTCACTTCATTTTTTGAGTTATTTCAAGAAGTCGGTAGCATCGTCAATCCAATCAACTACTGTGGGGTCCGATTCACCTACGACGAACAACGCGTTGCTCGTCTGGCGGCGAGCGGTTGCGGCGGACGCAGTTCGTAACTCCCTGAAGCCAGTTTTGTACTGTACTGCCACCACTGCAATTGGGCTGTTGTCATTGACACTGAGTACTAGTCAGCCGGTTCGTCAATTCGGATTGTTTGGAGCGTTGTCAATTTTAGTTGGCAATTCTTTATTGCTGGTTTGGCTTCCGGCGTGGTTGACTTGGATCCGTTACGCCGAACGGCTTAAAAGCAATCAGTCAATTTTCTGCAGAGCTGAGCGATCAGGCGATTCCTTTCCACCAAATCGAATCGGCGGTTGGCAACGTTGGGCAAAACTGACGCGAATCGGACGTTGGCCGATTGCGGTGCTATGTTTTGTCGCGCTGGTTGTGTGTTCGTTTGGTATTCAGCACGTCAAAACGGGCAGTGAATTGGTAAACTTTTTCCCTGCTGGTCATCGAGTCCTAACGTCGGCAAAAGAGATGGAGTCGCGGGTAGGTCCTCTGAATTCGGTTGAGTTGCTGTTGCAATTCGACGACGTGGATCCAGGAAACGACCGACTCAAGATAAAGAGCTTGCGGGCGCTTGCGAATCGAATTGAATCGGGAACCGAATTTGAGTCATGCCTTTCGGCAGCAGTTTTTGCGCCGAATTTTAAACGTAATCAATCAGGGCTTCGAGGTGGCGTTGAACGGGCTCGGTTGAGGAGTTTTAAGAACCGAATTGAGGCAGTTGGGTTGTTGCATCGCGATGAAAGTATCAGCCAGGAGACTTGGCGAGTTTCCTGTCGGTATTCAGTTCTAAGTAAGCTTGATTTAGCCGAGCAAACAAAAACGCTCAAACGAATTGTGGAAGAGTTGTACATTTCCACAGGAAAAACCGTGTTCAGTGGCGAATCGTTGACCACGACCGTGACGGGCGAGTTTGTTCTGTTCGATTATATAGACAGTCAGTTCTTCAAAGAGTTGTTGTTAACGTATTTGACCGCCTTCGTTGTCATTTCGTTAATGGTATTCGTCGTGCTGCGGAGCTTCAAAGCATCACTAATTGCGTTGTTACCGAATCTTTTCCCCGCTTTGATGGTGTTGGGCGTGGTAGGGTTCCTAGGGTTCTCGCTGGACGTAGCGTCGTTGACGACCGCCAGCGTAGCGCTTGGAATCGCGGTGGATGACACGTTGCATTTTTTGCTGTGGCATCGAAAGACGCTCAAACGCGATCGTAAACAAAGTAGCGAAATTCAGTCCAAAGAGGCAGTCGATTCCGCGTTGCATTATTGCGGCACAGCGATAGTGCAAACCAGTGTGATTCTTGGATTGAGTATCGTCTTGTACGCATTCTGCGGATTTTTGCCAACGGTTCGTTTTGGCGTTTTGCTGTCGGCGATGATGCTGGCAGCCTTAGTTGGCGATTTATTGCTGTTGCCAGCTTTGTTAGCGATGGTAACACGTGCTCAAGGACGAGTGCTCTCTTAGTTTAGGTTATTCGCTTAACCAACCACAATCCAATTGCTATTGATTTGTAGAATACTCGTTGACGCGTTTGGATTGGTTTCATTGACCGCGTCAGTTTCGCGAGACGTCTTCTCGGGCACTGAAGTAACGTTTTAGGCACTGAGTAATCAGAAACACATGAGTAGAACGATTTTTGTCGAACTGATCCGCTACTAAAACGAACGATCATGGTTTAACATGTGATTTGAGAAAAATCGGAGATCGATTTACATGAGGTAACAGGTATTCTTAACGTGTTCCTCAGGCCAATTGACCAAGTCTTGGTTGGTGGAACGCGGTACCGGCTAGTAGGATGAGTAGCCAGTCAAGCACGTAAGGCATGGTAACAATTGATGTTTCAAAGTTCTTATCAGAAGAAAAAAACAACTGAATCCTTGGAGTATTGAATGTCGCTAAAATATTTGAAGGAAGCGGTCGAAAGCGGCGACGATCAAACGCTGATTCGCTATGTAAAGCTGCACTTTGGCGACGGAAACGAAAAACAAGGTGCCAAGGAAATGGAAAAGAGTTGGGTTCAGGCAGTTCAGCTGATGTTGGATCTTCCCGATACCGATCGAGAGTGGATCTTGGAGTCATTGGGTAGCAAGACCCCTGAAACGTTGGCTCATCTTTACTTTCACTTACATTTTTACTTTGCCAAACGAAGCGGAGATTGGATCCATGACGGAGAACTCTAGTACATCACAGTTACGACCTGGTTTGTGGGAAACAGTTAATGAGCGTTATCCCGGCTCCATGATCTCGAATTCTGATACGGTGCCTCTGTCGCCGCTGGAAAAGCCGTTGTCGGAATGTCGGGTATGTTTCGTGAGTACTTCAGGTGTTCAGCCGAAGACATCATTGCCGTTTGATACGGTTCACCCGGTTGGTGATTATACTTTTCGGCGAGTGCCATCGGATTCGCGGACGGAAGATCTGGAAATTCACCAGCTTAAATATCCAACCTCTGGGGCTCGGGAAGATCTTAATGTTATTTTTCCCATCGAGCGGTTGCAGGAATTTGTGCAAGAAGGCGTTATTGGTGGTTTGACAGAGAATTTTTATACGTTCATTGGATACAACATGGATCCAGTGCGTCTGCAAAACACGTTAGCCAAAAATTTAGCGGCAGCGATTGCGGAAGAAAAACCCGATGCGGTGATTGCTGCTCCGGCCTGACCGATCTGTCATCAATCCATCGCGTTGGTTCAACGCGAAATAGAACGATTAGGAATCCCAACTGTTTCACCCACAGTCGCACTGGACGTGACACAGCACGCGAAACCACCGCGAGCGCTTTTTTTACCATTCATGATGGGCCATTTGTTCGGCGTTCCGCATCACCGTCAACTGCAGCGTCAGGTATTGGAGGCGTTGTTTCAACATTTAATTAGCGCCGATCAGAGCGGGGATATCTCTTTCTTTGACTACACTTGGGCTCAAGCCAGAAAAGAGGCCAAAAAACTTGGTCTTAAAAAGTAGTATGCAATCTGTGGGGCAACGTCAGCTGATTGCGAGGGATTTAGATACGCACGATCCGATTTCCAGCGCTTCATCGAATATTTCAGTTAGCGTCTGGGCGTTTTTACGTAGTTGCCGATTGATTTCGGATTTGGCCTCTGCTTCCGATGTTGGAATCGGCCCCGGAGTGATACTGGGCCAACTGTTGCAGATTACTTCATGCAAGTCGGCCGGGTCCTGTGGGGCAAAGAAGGTAGCTTGCCCTGGGTTTTGTTCTCGATGGACTGGAATGTCGGAAATGTATATTGGTTTTCCCAGACTACGAGCGTCTTCGACAAGCATTGACCATCCTTCAAAGAATGAGGGCTGCACGATGGCCGCTGCGCACCGCATGACTTGAATTTGTTCAATCCGTGGCAATAGTCCCAGCCAGAACACGTGATCGCGTAACGACTTTGAGTTGAGCTTTGCTTTGAGTTCCGCAGCGTATTTGGTGTGACGAAAGTCTTCGCCCCGCCCGGTAAGTACGAGCGCAATGTCGGAGTATTGATCCTTGGCTTTTTCGATCGCTTTGAGCAAGTTTAAGTGATTTTTGTGGATCCAGAATCGGCTCGGAAACATCAAGTATTTTTCAGGAAGCCCCAGCTTGTCCGCAACATCGCGCGCATTGGGCTCGAACCATGTGGGGTCCGGGTAGGTGCAAAACGAATATACGCGCACTCGGTTTGGCGAAGCGTTGTAATATCGAATTATGTCTTCCTTCGCGCAATGGCTGCTGACAACGATCAACGGGGCCTCATCGACCAATCGCTGATACCTTTTGTCACGTTTATCTCGTTCCTTTTCTGAAAAGTTATCGGGATAATGCTTATGCTGAAAGTCAGGGATCCATCCAATCCACGGGACAGGAAAATCGCGTCCGAGTGATTTTTGGCACGGGAAAACACAAGTAATCTGATGTTGTGCGATCACTTGTTCAAGACTGCCATGTTTTGGTTTTTTGCCGATCAAGTTCAGCATCGCTTGTCGGACTGATCCTTGGAGACTTGCATTCCAACGGTCGTAAAACAGTGCGCCCGAATGAAAGCAAGCTGCCAATTGGTTTTTGCTTTTGGCTTTTTCTTTGGTTGTTTGAATCAACCGAATACCGGGTCGATTGTCGGCGGGCAAATGTTGAAGAGCTTGTGCAATCGTATTCAGGTAAAGAATACCCGCTGTCCAGTTTATGTTGTACCTTGCCAAAACGCCAATCGTTTGCTCAGTGCTCATCAAGTTCGCCTGTTGTTAGGTCAACGTTGGTGATCCAAACAGAATCAGTTACTTCGCCAGGACGGAGGTCGGTCGCACTGACGGCCCGTTGACCGTTGACGATAAATAATTTGCCATCATGCCATGCAGCGACTGTTGATTTCATAGGATAGGGAAGTGTACCGATTGATCGCCAACGATCATTGGCGATGTCGTATACTTGGACGACGTCCGAAAGTACCGTGCGGTCGCGTGTGCCGCCGCAAATCACAATTTGTTGACCAATTTTTATGGTGGCGTGTTCATTGTGAGACGATGGAACTGGCATCGGCGCCAAGTCTTCTCGAACGTGAGTTTTTAGATCAAACGAGAAAACCTCTTCGAACACAACATCCGACGGCGTATTAAAGTTGCAGGTATATTCGGCGTTTCCTGGTATTGGCGGGACGTCGGTTTGCTGCCCGCCAAATACATAAAGCTTCTGTCCGATCATATAACTAGCTGTATGGCTGCGGGCTTCGGGTAGCGGCGGTTCTGGGGTCCAAGTGGATTCGAGGGCGGTGCCGTCGGAGATAGCTAGACTCCAGTGGTCGTTTGCCGGTGAGCAGCGATCGGGTTTGCTGCCGCCAAAACAATGAAGACGACCGTCGTAATAATGCACCAAAGGCATGTAGCGTACTTCTGGCAGATCAGGCAAAGGGTGCCATTGATGGTCGTGCGTATCGAAGGTGAAACAGCTTTTAACGCCAGGCGAGCAGTTCGGGCCAACTTGACCGGCAACGCTAAAGATGTAGCGACGGCCATCGTTGGCCATGCCTGCATGAGTTTGAGGGATTTCGGCTGGTAGCTTGGAAGATCGTACCCACTTCTGTTGCGACAAATCGAGTACGTCGACACGTTGGCTGACAGTATCGAGCGACATGTAACCGCCAAAGATGTAAAGCTGATCGCCAATTTGACTGCAACTAGGTTCAACACGCTGGATCGGCCCGCGGGGGCCGATCTGCCAATGAAAGTCATCGGGTTGGCGGTTGGATTTTTTGAGGTGCCTCGCGTCTTCGTGGCCGGCAAGCACGCGACGTGCCAAGGGGTATCGCTTGATGCGTTTGGTAATAGTTCGGAACATCCAGCCAACTCCCATCCGCGGCGAATTTCGAAATTGATTTGAAGATGATCGGTTGCAAGCAACCCAATCGACCTACGTTATCCTCTATACTGGCGAGAGAAACAACCCGATTTTGACCGTTTCCGCTTTGACAGTGTTTCGTTAATGGATGATAAATGCTTTTTATCTCACAAGTATTTGTGAAACACTAGTTTTCACTAATCGTTTATACGAGGCGTCGCTCACTCCCGTCTGAAATCTCTGCGCCTCTGAGTGAAACCTCTACTTACCATTGAGTGGCTTTTTAGAATTGACCCATTTCTGATCGTGTAAACATGGCACCCGCGGTGGTCAAAGCCAAGCCGATGTTACTATTGTCCAATCTACTAAAGATTCTTAACGACTCTTAGCTCTTTCAATCTCCCATCTCCCACTAAATTCTCGGAAGAACCTTTTTTATGATGTGGAGGTGGTAGAGGCCAAAGTGAACGAGGCCAATATGGTGGCTGAACATTTCGTGAATAGATCGTTACTATCAATCAACTGCCGACTCAGATTGCCTATTCTGTGCATGCCTCCCGTTTTTGGTTCGAGTTGTAAATCCGCGTTTCGCGAAACGAAGGATCTTTTTAGACTATTGGTGGGTTCAGCAGCCCGTTTGTATTTAACGTAGCGAAATCGAAAATTCAATTGCGACTGAGTGTCCCGTTAAAGCTGAGTTGACCAGAGTCTGTCGCGTTTTCAGCCGGTTTAGCGATAGTCGCCGGTTCATCGGCCATCAAACCGTGGCTATCGCCAAAACGGCTCACATTAATATTATTACTAACCACCAAGGATGGTGTTGTTGTGCAAGACCCGTTTGCAAACAAATCAGATAATCGATTTCACCGCGAAGTCCAAATATGGATGACGGTGTTGATGTGCCTGTTGGTTGCATTTCTTTATTTGGCGGTCAAACGTATGACTGGTTCGAACGAAGAAATCCCGGCGCATATTTTGCGAGCCGGTGTTGCTCGCGTGACGCCCCCGATTACTGGAAATGCTGGTACGTCTTTATCACCTGATCGTCTGCGAGTGTCGAATGTGCCACCGATTTTGACGACTGAATTTTCAAGTAATACGTTTACTGCGAATGAAACGTCGATTCCAGATTCGAAAGCAACACTCAAGTCAGAAGGTGGGACTTTAGAGCACCGTAAGCTCCCTGCTGGCATTCCCAGCATCGGACTAAAACCGATTGAGATTGACGGATATAAGCCGACCCCCGAGTTACCGTCGCCAAAACCGGATTTTGATATATCGAGAAAAATTGAGACAGTTGAAGTGGCTGCTGACGAGAAAGCGGACGAAAAAGCGGAAGCGATTGGCCGGCGACGAGCCCAGCAGTTGGCGGCGATGACCAACGGTTTGCCGAAGCGACTGAACAAAATTCAATCATCCGTTGAACGAGCGACCGTAGCGTTGTCTTGGGATAGTTCAACAACGGTAGCGAGTCCGCGTGCTTCATCCGATAATGCGTTTGTTCCGAGTAAGCTGACTGCGGATGTGGCCTCGGCACCGGACCGGGCACCGATTCAAATCGGGAGTGACGTGCCGACAAAGCCAATGCCAGTCAAACCAGATCCGTTTCGGCTGATTCCGGTCAAGCCAGATTTGTTAGAGCCAAGATCGGCCAAGGCAATTCCAATCAAGCCAATCCCAGTTCCGAATTCGGTTCAAACAGTCGAAAACAAAACCTTCTCAGTTGAACCGCTTCGGTCGACAAGGGTCGTAAGCGAGTCTAACGATATTAAAACCCCGAAGCGGCCAATTGAACCCTCGGGCGTCGATTTGAAAAAACACTTCGTTCAAGCTGGCGATAGTTTTTTTACGATTGCCCAGCAACACTATGGTGATGCTCGGTGGTTTCGTGCTTTACGTTTGGCAAATCAGGCGATGATCGAAAACGCGGACGAATTGCCTGTCGGACAGCCATTGGTTATCCCCTCCACAAAAGAACTTGCTGAGCAATTTCCAGCATACGCCGTGTCGAGCGACGCTCAGCAGCCAACCGAAGCAAAACAGCGAATTTATGTGACTGAAGCAGGCGATACTTTGTTTGACATTGCCCGTCGTAAAACTGGCCAAGGCTCTCGGTTTTACGAAATCATTGATGAAAATCAGTTTCGGTTGCCAGCCGCGATTCGCGCATCAGACCGCCTGCCTGCGGGTGTCCGCTTGGTATTGCCGGAATCTAAGCTACAATAGGTGGACAAAGGTTTAGTGGTCGGGTTGGCAGCCAGTTTGTATTGATGCTGCTTACTTACGGCTTGGCTGGCTAGTGTTTGTTCATCCGTCGTTCGAAATGCCAAACTTCGTACTTTCAAAAATCGTTAGTGGCGGCCAAACGGGCGTCGATCAAGCGGCGTTAGAAGCGGCGATTGCTATGGGGGTTGAGCATGGAGGCTGGTGCCCTGCAGGACGGAGGTCCGAACAAGGGCGAATTCCGGACGGTTTTCAGCTGCGGGAAACTCGTGAACGCAGCTATGTGGTTCGCACCGAAAAGAATGTGATTGATTCCGACGCGACGATGATTTTGTTTCGTCGCGAACTCTCTGGTGGTACGTTGTTGACTGAACGACTGACGCTCAAACACGATCGTCCGGTGTTGTGCGTGGACCTGAGTATCGATGACGCGTTTGAAGAATCGATTGATCGAATCAAAGATTGGCTGCAACGGTTCCACGTTAAGACCTTGAACGTCGCTGGGCCAAGAGAATCGAACTCGCGAGGTATCCAAGTGCAGGCCCAAAATTTTCTCAAACGAATGCTCACCGAAGTCCTCGCCTAGTACTTTGTTTTTTGATTGTAACAAAACGCTAGTAGTCAGTCTGTGTTAGTCGGTTTGGTGATTTTCCGGCAGGCGTCAGCGATTAAATTTCGATGGAAGAAAGCGATCGCGCTGTGGCTCTCCGTAGACCTTCATTGGTAGGTGTTGTTGATTTGCGCGAAAATGATTCGATCTAAATAGACGCTTAGAGTGAGACTTCTCGCTGAACGCCACCAATTTTTATCACCAAGCTATCGTGAATCTTTGCATACTGAATTTCTAACCGCAAATGGACGCTAATAAACGTGAATACAAATTCTGGTTTTCATTTGCGTCCATTGGCGTGTATTTGCGGTTCTTCTAGTCCGACTTTACCGTATTGAAATCGACTTCGACGATTCAATCCGGTGGCGTTCAACGAGGAGTGTCCTTAGAGTTGTTTAAAGCACTGATATAAATTGGACTGGAGAAGAATATTTTTGACCCAAAAAACCCTAGACGGCCATTACGGTTGGTTGGCTTGCCATTAGCATAGTAGCCGTTTGCAATGGTCGATGTGGTTTGGTTCAATGTGAGACGAACTCTGATTCAGTCGGAGTTTTCGAGTCAGAATGTCGCTTTAAAGGAGTAGCGATTGAGCCAGCTTAGTCCAGAAAACAAGTCTACCCTCTACGACCCGTCGTATGAACACGATAGCTGTGGCGTGGGTTTCGTTGCCAATATTAATGGTGTTCCTTCACATCAAATTGTGGCTGATGCATGTTCAATCTTATCACGGATGGAGCATCGCGGCGGGTGTGGTTGCGAGCCTGAGACTGGTGACGGCGCGGGGATTTTGACTGGCATTCCAGAGCAGTTCATCAAGCATTTGGCCAAGACGGTAGGCTTCTCCAGCGATCACGATTTCATTGCCGCTGGAAATGTGTTCCTGCCAAACGACGAAGCCGAACGTGAAAAGTGCAAAAATCTGTTCGCTCAAAACATAAACCGCTTTGGCCAAAAGTTGCTTGCTTGGCGAGAGGTTCCGATTGATCCGGATGGCGCTGGGATCGGAAAAACCGCGCGTCGAGGAATGCCGGTGATCGCTCAAATTTTCGTGGGATCGAAAAAAGGCCTGACGCAAGCCGAGTT
>CAZHCH010000078.1:0-12199 GCA_964530985.1 uncultured Pirellulaceae bacterium
TTCATGATGAAACGGCGCGGCGACGGTGCTCCACTGGGCAGCAAGATCATTGCGATAGCTGCGGGCTTCGGTTTCAAGTGAATGAGTCAAGTGAGCGACGTAAAGTCAGAATTGGAAAAAGAAACGTAGAATGCAAGGTCGATCGTCCGAGATGAGATCCAAGCAGTAGGAAGCGAGATAATACTGCAATAAGTCCACGTATCAGTCGGGACGCTAATACGTTGACCGAAAACAGACAACTCGGTGCTACTTGCTGTTACGTCTATTCTAGTTACTAGATTTAGAAAAGCGATTCTTTTAGTAAACTCGCTTCTGGTCAGTTTGACCGCGAAAACATCACAGACAAGTAAAATGTAATCGCAGCAGGCAGTATTCGCCGGTGTTTTCTTCCTTTTCTTCTAAGACTAGTCACTGGACACATCTTTGAGCAAGAAAAAGGCCGGAAAATCGATTCAACCGACACAAGCGCGGCAATTCCTCAATGTGAGCTGAGATACCGCGAGTCTTTACGAGTTAGTGTTTCGCCTGAGCAATCGTAGGCTCGGCAAAATAGTTGAAATCTTCGTTGCTCCGCAGGGCTGAAATGCGAAGTGATTCCGTTCATTTGAAGAACTAACCCTAGCGAGACTGACGTGGAATGCTGATTTCTTTCACGATGGATCGGCCACGAAAGAACGCAGAAACTAAAAAATTGTTTTCTGAAGTGATCGGGATAGTGGCTTTCACGTCGATTGTGTCTGCGGTAGCGTCGATCGTAGTGGGCGTTACTTCGACGACGAAATCTTGGATGCCCGCTACTCGAAGTAAATTTTCGGTTGTCGCTTGGCAGGCTGAATTCGTTGCACCGGGGACGATTCCACGACGGGCGCCTTCAAAGCATGCGTTTTCGGCAGCACTCTGGAGCATATGAACTCTCGCAAATTCAACGCTGGCAAGAGTGACTAGGAAGAAGATCGGTGAGATAAGAGCGAATTCGACACATACCGACCCGGTACGCTGTTTGCCACTTTTTGATTTTCGGTTTTTTTTAAACATTTTATAGTCAGAAAATTGTTAGTTGATTTTGGTAGTGGAATTCGTTACTCAGTAAGGATGGCGAGTGAGCCCGCTAATCGACGAAAACTAGTCCGTAAATCATCAAGATTTACTGCGTGCTGGTGTTCACCTCCGCCTCTTGAAGCGGTCAGTTGCATGTCAGCAATACTAGCTGAGTCGCTGAATGTAATCGTATGCACTTTAATGCCTTGTGCTAAGCATTCAGCAGCTGCATCAGCCGGAGGGTCGTCCGGAAAACGGTGTGTACCGTCAGTCAATACAATGATAATTCGCTCTCGTGCTGCACTACCGCTGGCGAGCATATGATCTTTGGCTTCATTAATTCCAGCGGTGATGTTGGTGCCTCCATACCAAATCGAATTGTTGTAATCATCCATTACTGCTCTTATTTCCGCAGTGTTCTCAGTAAGGGGCTGGTCGAGTGTCGAAGCCTCAAAGGTAAGGCCCATGTTACATCCGTTACCTGATGTAGTAGCGAAGGTAACCAATCCGACTCTTTCTATAACCGGTGTCGCGTCAAGTTCAGCGAGAAAGGAATCGACCGCGGCATCAAGTGCTAACCAGCGACTGGTTGGAGAGGGAAGTTCGCAACGGATTACGTCATTGGGAGGTCGGGCTATTGAACTATCGACGTTATATTTCATTGAAATCGATCGGTCCAGCACGAGGCAGATTTCTACGTCCTGAAAGCTTGATGTCGCCGTTTGGGAAAAGCTGAATTCAGAGCGTCCGTAGAAGCTTCCAAAGAAAAGCCCGACGCTACCATTTGGATGAGCTGCTGTTCGACTCGCATTGACCCTAACAGAATTGTGCGGAACACTTCCGGCAGTGAATTCAAAACGACCATCGGCTTGTTCTTCTGCCCGTCCAAAAATAATCTCTGAAGGATCAAGGCTGTGAGGAACGCCGCCGATAGTATTGGCTGATGCGACGGCTTGTGCTGTCGCGATTGCCATATTTGTATCGCCCGCTGTTCGCGCTAGTGTGTCCGCAGCAGATTTGGCGCACAGATCCGCGATAACTCGAGCTTCGTTGCGCACGCGGTGCATGTTGGCGAAGTCAACGCAGAAGCCTAGAAAGATCAATTGAACCGGAAGAATTATCGCGAAAAGAACGGCTATCGCACCTTTTCGCTTTTGAAAAAACGATATTTGTTCTGGTTGGTGTTGGGTCTTTTTCATTGTTGCGGACTCTTTAGGTAGGCAGATGGTGGGCAGATTTTTTTGAAAATACTATGGGTGTTGTGTACTTACTCTTACGGCGACCGAGCCAAGGTTGATAAACGTGCTTTGATTGGCCCTAGAGATTTCGATCGTGTAGGTGTCACCGGGGGTTAACTGATCAAATGCAGTTCCCGATGGCGTGATGTTGACATTGCAGTTGTTGATTTTGCGGAGTTGGAGAATCAAGTCGATACGATCACGGACGCTGGCTTCTGTCGCGCTGGGAACCATTCCAGCCAATGCTCCCTCGTGAGCGGCGGAAGTCAAAGTCTGTTTGACGAATATAGCCCCAGCAGTTTCAATCGTTCCAAATGTTAATAACACTAACACTGGCAGGCAGATTGCCATTTCAACAATGGCAGCTCCGCGACGTTTGTTTCGTGTTTTAAGTTTCATTTTTCTATGTGTATAAAGTTTTGGAGGTGTCTACAACAATCATTTTGCTTACCAAAAAAGAACCAGATTTAGTTCAATTTTGAAGCCTAGATTGAATTTATTGAGTTTTGCAATCGGCGAAAACGCTTTTGCTTATGTAAATGTAGGCCGAGTCCAACAAAATGATCAGCCACCAGAAAAGTAGCTTTCTAATTTGTGTAACTGACGGTTTGCCCAAAGAGTCTGCAACATTTTTAGGTGTTCGAAATTGTTTTGTAGCGGTTAACCAAGTCATAGCGGTGAAATTACATTTCCGTTGCCCATTAGGCAGAGAGCGAGGCTATAGAAGTAGGCTCGGAACTCAAAAAAGTTACTGGAGAGCTACTGGTCAAGCCAAGTTTCGACTCCGCCGTAGAATGTGTTTACGTAGAAGAATCAGCAAATTCCGACTAAACGACGCCTCGCGCTGATAGTTTACGATGGGTGCATCTCATCGATGGCTGTCAAGTTAAAAGATAATGGAGCAGCCTGTGATGGTTTTAATCCAACCGAACGTGGCGTCTTCCGGTCAAGTACGACCGGCGGTCGATAGCAAACACGAACGATAAGGTAGCCGGTGTTTAGCTAGAACAATTTAAAATCTTCCGCGTGAATGCGACCGGCTTGATGCACTAGCACCGCGTTCGCAATTTCGATTGCCATTCGAGATTCGAGTGCCACGCCAGCTCGAATGGCGACGCAGGGATCGTGTCGGCCTTTTTCCAGTTGGAATTCAATTTCCGTCAAGTCCTTGCGAACACTCTGTTGAACTAAGTGGATGGTGGAGGTTGGTTTGAAACTCACCCTCGCAACAACAGGCCGACCGGTGGTGACGCCTCCCAGCATGCCGCCGTGGTGGTTGGTATGATAGCCAGCACTACGGATCGCATCGTTGTTTTGGCTGCCCAGCCGAGTGACGACATCACTGCCGGCGCCGACTTCGACGGCGCGAACCGCGTGCAGACCGCCGAGCGAACCCATCAAACGAAGTTTCAAGCTGTTGTAAAGCGGCGCACCGATCAATGCTGGAACGTTGACCGCAACCACTTCAACCACGCCGCCTAGTGAGTCGCCATTTTTTCGCGTTTCCATGATCAGGTCGGCGGCAGCTCGGGCGAACGAATCGTCAATGCTGTAGATCTCGGATTCTTGAAGTGTTTTTTCGATGGAAGTAATCGTTGCCGGGCTGGGATCCGAAGTTTGAAACATACTTTCCAACGTTGTCGACGCTGTTAAGCTTCCGACCTGGACAATGTTGCTGATGAACCGTGTTTCAAATTTTTGTATTAACATCGCACGAGCAATTGACCCGCCTACAACGTCGCTGATCGCACTTCGGTAACTCGAACGCCCACCGCCGCGGTAATCGACGAAACCCATTGACTGGTGGTGTTTGACTAAATCGGTATGACCGGGCCGGACGGAACCTTGGTCGCCGGAAAACTGTTGATAGTGCTTGCTCTTGGAACTCGCCGTCGGGACGAACGCAGCGATGGGTTCGCCGGTGGAAAAACCACTGCTGTAAGTGCGGACGGAAGTTGATTTTTCGCTGGAATTGATTTCCAAAGTTGGTCCTTGCAGCATCGCTTCGTGGTCGCTGTCATCGAACACTCCCCCGGTCAAAATCACTTGGTCGGCTTCGTTACGCGGCGTGCCGTGCTTATTGGAGCCAGGTCGCCGTCGGTCTAGGAAGTATTGGATTTGCTCACGATCGATACGTATGCCAGCAGGGCACCCGAAGACGATTGAGGAAATGCCTGGCCCGTGTGATTCGCCAGCACCTGCGACGCCAAAGTTAGGACCGCCCAAAATTTCCATCAGATTTCCTAAATGTTTCTAACACTAATCGAACAAGATATCTTAGTTCGAACACTCGAGTTCGTCACTGGCAACTGTGTAGCGGTTGTTTTGTTCCAGCGAGATTATATAGCAAGGCGAAGTCGCGAGCTGGAAGCTTATGGCACCGCAGGGCAAATCAGTTTTTGAAGCGGGTTACCATTTAAAGAGTTTGCCAAACTTGTAAAACTAATTTTCCCTGTTTGGCACCCTACTCCATTTGCATTTCGTCACCGGGAGCGGGGATAATGACTTCGCCGAGCTTTTTGGCTCTAAGTTTTCTCTTAAACACGGTGGCTGGTTCCATTTCGCAGTGTACCAAGGCGATCTTTTTTAGATTGCCCAGTTCTGCGGTTCGGGCAGCCCAGTCGAGCAATTCCTGTTGGTCGGCGTGGCCGCTGCTGCCCTCGAGTTTACAGACTTGAGCGTTGACGCGATATGGTTGCCCGTAGATTTTGACTTCGTCCAAACTCTGGTCCAGTAGGATTCGGCCGAGTGTGTGTGGGGCTTGGTATCCAGCGAATAGAATGGTCGTGCTCTTTTTCGTGATGTTGTTTTTTAGGTGGTGTAAAATTCGCCCCGCTTCACACATTCCCGACGCACTGATGATGATGCAAGGTTCTTTCGAGTGGTTGAGGGCTTTGGAGGCGTTGCTGGAACGAATGTAGTTTAGCTTGTCAAAGTTGAGCGGATCTTCGTCGGATTCTTCCAAGATCGCATTAATCATTTCGTCATCAAAGCACTCGACGTGATTGCGGAAGATATCAGTCGAATTAACTGCTAACGGGCTATCGACGTGAACTTTCATCGGAGGTAGTTCGCCATTTTCTGCTAATTGGTTCAGGCGGAATACGATCTCCTGGGTGCGGCCAACGCTGAACGCTGGGATGATTAGTTTACCTTTTTCGTTGTAGACTTTATGGGCGACTTCTTTCAGTGTGGCCTTCGCGTCGCCGCCTTCGGGGTGGACTCGATTTCCGTAAGTGGCTTCCATGATCAGGTAATCTGCCCCCGCGATGATTGATGGTTCCTTGATGATCGGTTGTTGAGGTCGGCCGATGTCACCGCTGAAAACGAGTCGAGTCGGTTTTGCTTCTGGGTTGGCGGAGTGCAAGTTGACTTCGACGCTGGCTGCCCCCAGCATGTGTCCGGCAGTATGCAAGCAGGCCTGCACGCCAGGGACAACATCAAACAAGATATCGTATTCGATGCTGCGAAAACGACGTAGCGTTTCGACCGCGTGTTGTTGTTCGTACAGCGGCGTGAATGGGGCTTGACCTTTCTTGGCTCGTTTTTTGTTAACGTATTTGACGTCGTTGGTTTGAATTTTGGCGCTGTCGACCAGCATGATGGTGGCTAGGTCGCGGGTAGCGCTAGTCGAGTAGATCGGTCCTTTGAAACCAGCTTTGACTAGTGACGGCAGGTTCCCCGAATGATCGATGTGGGCATGAGAAAGAATCACCGCATCGACTTTGGTTGCGTCGAAGGGTAGTTCTTTGTTGCGTTGAAAAGCTTCTTTGCGGCGGCCTTGGTACAAGCCACAGTCCAACAAAATTTGTTTGCCATTGTGGTGGACCATGTGCATCGAACCGGTGACGGTTTGGGCAGCGCCCCAGAATTGAACTTTCATGTGCTTTCGATCTGTATGGTTGGTTCGGTTGGTTGGACGGCCTTCTCACCTTTCGCCCAGCAAAAAGATGACATTGGCCGATTTTGTGGACAAGGACTAAAACATCGTAGACAAATGAGCGGTACGGTTCTAGGTGGACCAACGGACATCTGGAGGCAGACATGAGTGTTGATCAAGTTTTTACTAGCCGGCTTTATCCGGATTTCCGCCTAAAGTGTTCAGGCGGGCACATGGGTTTTCCATGGCACGAGCCTATTGACGGGCTATTCAGACGGTAGTAGGAACGTCTGCCCGTTAGCGTTCGACGACACTCACAGCCGAGCGGCTATGGTGTTTTCTTGGTATCTGGAGCAATGTGATTGGTGTTTGTCGCGCGCATTGTTTCGTCCAGTTGCTTCAGCGCTAGTCCGACAGTGCTGGAGGCCTTGATCACGCCGAAGGCATTCGCGTCCCCATAATTATTCTTTGCGGTGCAAGTGGATGCCTTCGATGCCGTTGTAGGTTAGAAAGAGGGCTCCTTGTGCCGCTGTTGATTCAAACACCGATTCGAAAAATCCGTTTTCGCCGGGCCATGGAAACGCGAACACCAAGTCAAAGTCGTCAACATTGGCGTCCATTTGGTCATAGACATCGCCAGCAGAAGTGTCCACGTGCTGCACATCTGCGGCCAAGTCCGCGTAGCCTTCGATGTCTCTGGGAATAAAGCTGCCACAGTAAAAATCGGCGTCCACTTGAAGGTGGTCGGCGAGCATGGTGGCTTGGTCGACCAGCGGTTGTTCGATTTCGATGCCCGCTGCGGTCATGCCATGGATGGCAGCAAGTATTGTCACCGCGCCAAAGCCACTTCCGAACTCAAGAAAACGATTGCCAGGCAGCAAGTGATTTTCGACGATCCAACTGATCGCTTGGTCCACTAAATGAAAATCGCAATTCACGAAGTTTTCAAAAAAGTGCTCGTCGGCCAACATGAATCGTTCGATGGCTTCGTGGGCTTGGTCGATTGCGTTTTCCGATGACTGGCTGAAAGTTCGCTTGTTCAGGTCAGATGGAACCGAGATTTTCGCCAAGGGCATTGGATTGTTTTCTTAGTTTTTTGTTTGAATCGGTGTTGGGCAGGCATTGTCTTCTAGGTGCCGCTCTAAAACAACTCCTTCCGTGGTGTTCGGCTTGAGGCAGAATTCCTCTTGGCCGCAGTGTTACAAACTGTCGGTACTGCAGGCTCTTGGTTCACTTGTTAAATTATTCAAATCTGGGGCGTTATTGAGGTTCAACCATGACACGTTTGCCGGCAAAATGCGTGCTGGGTGCCTTATATTACCCAGTCGGCCCACAAAGCCCCTTTGACCGTGCGGAAAGACGTTTCATTGCGGTAGACTTGGCTGATTTCTACCTGTAGTCTAACCGTGTGTTTCGCGGATTTGAGCCAAGAAAAAGTTAGCTTTCCGCTTAAACGAAGCCAAACGATTTTCCTGCCGGTGGCACCATCTGGCCATCTAAACAGTTATGACCAAACGTACTTACTCGAACCCAATCACGGTTTGGCCGTTCAAGATTTTTGGCAGCGTGTCGATGCTGCTGCTTTGCACGGTTTGCTTCTTCATGCCTTTTGCGCTGCGCGGTGCGAAGCTGGCGTTGCAGGATATGCAGAACAATGTGGCTGACTGGTTGCCGGATGATTATGTTGAAACGGTTGAATTAAAAGAGTTCAGTAAGTACTTCGATGGCGGTGACCGATTTTTGGTTTTGACGGGGCCGTGGTGCAAGGAAGGCAACAATACTTACGAAAGTCTGCTGAAGAAAATTCGCTCTGAGTCGCTGGAGCATGAGAGCAGTTTGCGGGCTAGTGGCCGGGATGATGAAATTCGGGCGCATCAAATTGGTGACGAATACGCATTGCTATTTGCCGATAAGTACCACGAGGACTGGGGTGAGCAGCGAGAGAAATGGCTACAGGGTCGCAACGGGCAGTGGTATTTCATCACACGAGACGGCAGTCTGTTTCGTTGGGAAGGCCAGAATAATGTGATTGAGGGTGCGTCGCGCATGATTGAGCGGTCGATGCACGGAAAGAATAAAGTAGAAAAGGCGTTTTTCATCCGTAAATTTGGTGAGCCGCCAACGGACAAGCCCAACGAGTACTACGACGACCCACTGAAGTTATGCTGTCGGCCGTTTAAATCCGTCATCACTGGGCCTGAGATTTTGGAACAGATGGCCGGACCCGAGGGTACCCTTCGAATCGGCAAAGGCGGTGAGGCTCAGCAAAAATCGTCTTTGGAAGCTAAAATTGAGGCGCACAAACGTTTGACGGGATCGTTGTTTGGGCCAACGCCATCATCGGATTTTGATTGGACCTTTAGCTCGCTGCTGCGGGTGGTTGATCAGGCCAAACGCGACAAGCTAATGGGCATCGGTAGTGAGGTTCCTGAAAACGAAGAGACCCGTAATCGTGATTCGTTTAAACGTTTTGTTGATTCGGCTGTTCAAGAAGATTACGAAGGTGACTTGTCGAAACTGTGCGACGCTCCTCGCGATGAACAGTTGGAGCTTTGGTACCGTATGTGGTTCGATTTAGGAATCGAAGCACCCTCGCGACAAACCAGTCTGATCGTGACTCTCAACGAGCCCATCATTCATGAATTGGCTCGGGTGATCGGTCGTCCTATTTTAGGGAAACCCCGCGGTCGCTTACTTGAATTGGCTATCGGTATCTGTGGTATCTCACCTGAAAACGTACGTGTTGGCGGGCCTCCCAGCGACAATGTGGCGATCGACGAAGAAGGCACCAACACACTAATCCGGCTTGCTGGATTGTCATTGATCATCGGAATCACATTGGCTTACTTGAGTTTTTCGAGTATTCGAGTTGCGTGCATGCTGTTCTTCGTTGGCGGCATGGCGGCGATCGCGAGTTTGTCTTACGTTTGGTTTGGCGGATCAGCGATGGATGCGATTTTGATGTCGATGCCCTCGTTGGTATATGTGTTGGGGCTCTCCAGCGCCGTCCATATCGTCAATTATTATCGAGACGCTTGTCATGAATCCGGGCCTGATTTAGCTGTTGAAAAAGCCGTTAGTCACAGTTGGATTCCGTGTTCGATCGCTGCGTTTACAACTTCGTTGGGGTTGTTTTCGTTGTGCATGAGTTCGTTGACTCCGATCAATAAATTTGGTTTCTTCTCTGGCATCGCCGTGATGGCGACAGTGATTTTACTGTTTGCTTACTTGCCGAGTGCTTTGTATGTATGGCCGCCGGGTTACGACAAAAAGACTGCCCAAGAACTCGCGAAAGAATCTGGCATTACAGGTGCGGTAACTCGGTTTTGGGCTGCGATTGGCAATTGGGTTGTCGGCAACCATTGGTTGGTATCGTTAACTTCGGTCGCGGTGTTGATTTACTTCGCGATCGGAGTGTCGCGGATAGAAACCTCGGTGCAATTGCTCAAACTGTTTGATTCCGATGCAAAAATTTTGCACGACTATCGTTGGATCGAAGAAAACCTAGGCCAATTGGTGCCAGCTGAGATCGCTGCTCAGATCGAATTGGATGCTCAGCAAGAACCCGCTCAGCAAGCCTACATGGATAAGTTCTATACTGGGATTAAAAATAATTATCCTGAAGGCACGACGCGCGAAGAGTTGGAAGCTGAAGAAGCGGTTGAGTATGACGACGCGTATTTGATGGCGAACGAATTGCGATTTTCGATGCTCGAACGAGTCGAGTTGTCGCGCCGTATTCGTCAAAAGCTGGAGCGTTACTTTGGGCCCGATGGAATGGGGATAGTTGGTTCGGGTACGTCGATGGATGTGTTTACGCCCCTGTATCAAATCGAAAGCCAGATCCCTTCTAGTATACGGATTTTGTTCAGCAAGGAACTCTGGCGTAGTCGCAAAGACATGTTGGAGCAGGATTACTATGCGATTTCGGGCGTGCCAAAAGACCGCACGAAGGAAGTGGATCCAAGTATTAACGGCGCTGAAATTTGGCGAGTCAGTATTCGGTTGGCGGCACTGAATAATGTGGATTATGGCCAGTTTGTAAACGATTTGAAATCGGTCGTCGAACCGATCATGACTGGGTATGCGGCTCGAACGGAGATTTTAAAGACACTCCAAGAGGAGCTTCAAGAGAAATCGCTTAAACAGAGCCGGGTACTTGTACTGGCACGCGATCCAGACTTGAAGAAGAACAGTATTCGCGACAAGGTTGCCGCTGGAGCGACGATTTCAGAGTTAATTGATCAAACGTATATCTTTAGTGACACCGTTCAAGATTTATTGGAAAACCGCGGTATTGCCCGCACTAAAAAACGGAACAAACGGTATGTGTGGGCCGACCCGGATAAGTTCAGAGAGCAAGCAGGTAAGATTAATTCGGCTGATTTCATCAAGCAGTTTGATTGTGTGGTTTTAATCGAAGACGATCCGGTTTTTGATTTGAATTTGATTCGGGCCAATACGAAATCACGTGGTGAAGTCGGCGAATCGCCTGTGCTGTTGGATTTTCGCGATCATCGGTTTGTCGTGGATCCGGAGACAAAATTACCTGTTGAAGGAATGCTGACGGCCAAGGAAAAGCTTGCCGACGATGATTCGGGTGTTAGGGTTTCGGCCATGTATACCGGTATCGTACCGATCGTTTATAAAGCGCAGCGGTCGTTGTTGAAGAGTCTGATTGAGAGTATCGGGCTGGCGTTCGTGATGATTTCGGTAGTCATGATGTTGTTGCTGCGTCCGAGGAATCGTCCGACTGCCGGGACGTTGTTGAATTTCCGTGGCGGCATGATATCGATGTTGCCAAACATGTTCCCAGTAATTGTAGTGTTCGGCTTTATGGGGCACATGAATCGTTACTTCGGCGGATCCGTCGATGCCTTTTTGGTTGACATCGGTTCGATGATGACGGCCAGTGTTGCGATGGGAGTGGCGGTCGATGATACGATTCACTTTTTGAATTGGTACCGAGGTGCTTTGGCCAACGGTTACGATCGCCGGTCCGCGATTAAGATCTCTTATGATCGCGTTGCGACGGCGATGACTCAAACAACCCTAATTGGGGGGTTTGGTTTGTCTGCGTTCGCGCTGAGTACCTTTACGCCGACGCAACGGTTTGGCGTTTTGATGCTGATATTGTTGGGAATGGCCCTGATTGGTGATTTGATTTTGTTGCCGGCACTGATTGCTGGTCCATTTGGAAAGTACTTTGGTAAAGAACGTCCTGGAGCCAACCCCAACGGTTTGATGGGTGGGTCGGATGTTAGTGAAGTCGATGGACAAGGTCAGCCGGCTTTACGGTTAGTAGACGGCGACGTTGCAGTTGGATCGAATGACGATTTGCCAGATGTTGTGTTTCCGCCTCCTGAGGCGATGTAGCCAACCGTGATTGGCTGCTTTTTTGTGGGTTGTTTGGTTGGCGATTGGCCATTGTCGAAATCGCCCTTCAGCGTGTCTCATGTCTGGTCGCGCGTGTTGCGCGTGTTGTACGAGGGTCACGGTCGGTACGAGCGGAATATTTGGCGCTCGCTAAACTTTCTTGTCTGGTAGCACCGATGTGCATGCTATCAGAGTAAAAGCTAACTTTGTTAGTTCTCCATATCCTGCTTGTTTCGAGTCTGAGCAAGTTACCAGTCGTTTGAAGAGGTTTCCCTATGATTAAGTATGTTGTTGTTGCTGTTTTCAGTATTTGTGCTCTTCCATGTTTTGCTGCTGCTCAAGATTGCGGTTGTGGTGGCGATGTAGTTGTGGACACGGGCGTTTCATCGGATTGTGGTTGCGGTGCACCTGAGCCAAGCTGCTGTGCACCACGCACACGTAAAAAATTGTCTTTGACAAGAGTACAAAAGCAAGTTTGCCGTCGTACACGAGTATGCAGCACTGACTGCTGTGGTTGCCCGACGTCAAAGGTTGTTCGTCAGCAGAAGACTGTTTGCCGTCCAAAGTTGACTTTGGTCGATGCTCCAGCACGTGAGCGTTGCTGCCGTAGCCGTAACCGTTGTTCAGGTGGTTGCTTGAAGGGCTTGCTAAGCCGTATCGGTAGTGG
>CAZHCH010000078.1:12299-14908 GCA_964530985.1 uncultured Pirellulaceae bacterium
GGTTGCGGTGCAGCTGCTGATTGCGGTTGCGGTGCAGCTGCTGATTGCGGTTGCGATGCAGCTCCAGTTGCCGATTGTGGTTGCGGAAACTAGTTACTAGAAATCCGCGATTGGGCAAACATTGCATGTCGAATCGACAAGAGTCGAAACGTCTCTAAGCATTCAAAAGAACACCGAGCTACTTATTCGTAGGTCGGTGTTTTTTTGCGCCTTTTGGTCCGAGAATGGCCTGTTAAGGTTGAACTGACCGCCTATCGAAAGAGGTTTACTGGAAATTTGGAAGAATCATGCCAGTTCAACCCAACGTCTTACGGTTAGCCGCAGGTGTTTGGCGTTGGACTACAAACGGTCGCCTCTGCGAAAGACGGCTATGGCAGTCCAAGGTCGAGGGGGGATGAGGCCTAATTTGGTCCGGCGACTGCTGTCGGAGCGAGATTTTATTCGGTTTGTTGAATATTTCTTGTAACGTTTTTGGCATCTCAGCGTGAACTTGGCATAATAGATAGCTGGGCTTTGAATGTTTCTTTAGGACAAAGCCTAGGTCCACAGCACTCAATCGCAGGGAAAGACGATCGTTGCCATGCCCTACCCTAGCACCAAAAACGGTCCGCCAGATTCTTCGCCGGTTGAGCCAGGCGCCCACGAGTTTGTGCTGCAGGCGTTTGACCGTTACGAGCGTGAATTGACGGCTTATGCATTGAAGTACTACGGCGGCAGCCACGGCAATCTGGAGGCGGCTCGGGACGCCGTGCAGTTCACTTTCTTGAAGCTCTGCCAGCAATCGCCAGCCGCGGTCGTTCATAAATTGGCCCCGTGGTTGTATACCGTCTGCCGCAATCGCATCTTGGATGACTTGGCCAAACAAAACAAACATCGCTTTGTTTCTGACATCGGCGGTTGCCAGATGGATGGCGGGATGGACCCAGCGGCCGAGTGCCAACGCAACGAATTGTTGGAACGAATGCCCGGTGTGGTTGCCAGTTTGCCAGAGTCTGAACGCGAAGTGGTGGAACTGTGGTCCGAGGGGTTCAAGCCCAAAGAGATCGCGGAAGTGCTCTGCCGGCCACCCGGTCGAGTACGAGTCCAATTGCATCGAGCGATTCAAACGATGAAGCGAAATCCGAAGATTCAACCTTGGCTGGAACGCGCGACCAGCCACAGTGAATCGCCGGTCGACCGAAGCCCTAACGAAACATTTCCAAGATTAGGTGTGAACCAATGAACGACAAACAGAACGACAAACATCGTTTCCTTCCTATTGAAGATCAATTGGCTGAACAGACCGTTCGGATATTAGAGTCACCAACCATTGAGGCTCGGTCCAAAGACGACCAAGCCACAGTGGAGTTGGGTCAATTGTTGCGTGACGCGGCAAAGGAAAATTTGCCGGAAAGCAATGACGATTTGCGGGAGCAATTGCTTGCGCAGCTGGGCGGTGAGGAAGCGTCAGCGGATCATGTGACGGTTGCCAGTAAGGAAGTGACTGCCGACAAACTAGCCGTTCGATCGGCTGGCCGGCGCCGGTTTTGGGTTGCTGCAGCGGCCAGCGGTTTGCTGTTGGTCGGTGGCACGATCGCTTATAACTCGGGGTTCGTGGGAACCCTTAGCAACGTCGCGATGTTGGAGGATCCAATTGAAGCGGTGTCTGAGCCTCCGGTTGCTGAGCCTCCGGTTGTTGATCGAGTGGTTAGGGGCGATGAGGCTAGGCCGGAGGTTGCTTTTCGTACCGAAAATCGAACGAAACTGGTTCCGGTTACGAAAATGAGATTTGAAAATAAAACTCGATCGGTACCGATTACTAAGTTGCGAGGTGAAACCAGACGCGTGAAGCAAGCTGATGGCAGTTTCAAAGAGGAAACGATTCTGGTGCCCTACACCGAGCAAGTTTCTCAAGGCTTCACAGTTCAAGTGCCCTACACCGAAAACGTAGAACAGGATTATACCGTCGAGGTGCCCTACACCGCTGAAGGTAAGCGAATCGAGAAGTCGGACTATGATAAGTATGGTTTAGGTGATTCGGAGAGTGCTGCTGCTCCGGCAGAGTCGTTTCCGTTTCCGTCGGTGGACGAATGGAAAGGACAGGGCCGTCGATCTCGTGTCAGAGGATTGCGTTTGGCAGGTGAGGCGGATGCGTCTGCCAAAACGGATAAAGGGAAGGCGTTATCACCAGCCGATCCTACTAACGATTACAAAAAAAGGCCCGGTGGCCAACGAAGAGACCAGTTAGCTGAAAAGAAACGATGGCAGCCTGATAACCAGTCCGGCGTTAGTGTTACCGGAGTTATAGGGCAGTTTAAAAACCAGCTCGATGGTCCACCGAATAAGGCGCCAGGAACTACTCCTCCTTTAAGCTTGGGCACGGTGGCCGGTGACTCTAGCTCATCAGATTCGACAGGATCTAAACTAAACAGGAAATCGGACAAGCCTCTGGCAAGGCCTGCTAAGTCGGAAAGGCCGGCTGAATTTCTTAGCGGTGGCGAGCTCCCAGGCTTAGGCAGTGATGATACTGCGAAGGGTTCTATAAGCAGAAAATCACCAGTTGGTGGTACGAGTCTTAGTGTTATGGACGGAGATAGTCTTAGTGTTATGGACGGAGATGGAGATGGAGG
>CAZHCH010000079.1:0-14796 GCA_964530985.1 uncultured Pirellulaceae bacterium
ATGGCGAAAACACTCAAGGAGCATTTTCAGAAATGAAATATGCTCTTTGTTTTTAGATAGTTGCATATCAGGAGTTCTAATGGCTAACGTTTTAGACGAGCAATACCTTGCATCGGACACCCTGCGATGTAATACAAAAACAACCAACCTAGCCACGGGACTGATGACCGCCCTTACAATGACACTGAGCTCTGGCATCGCAGGAGCCAGCATCGGCATCGGCTGGCGAATGGACGAATTCGCGTTCGTCGGCGTTTTTGGATTTGCGATCTTTTTGACTGTCCAAGTTTTCTCAAAAAGCATCGTGGCTTGTCTAATTCAAGCGATGATCACCGGGTACCTAGCTTATTTTGTAGCCAATCCATGGCTTAATTGGTCCATCGAAAACCTCATGCTTGATACGCCGGGGAAAGCGATTGTCGTCGTTCACGGTGTACATCTACTGCATGGCGGGATGTACTGCCTGTTTGCTGCATTATGGTGGGCATTTCGAAAATGGGTTTACCTTGGCTTTTTTGCAGCGCCCGCGCTTTGGCTAGTACTAGAATCGGTCTATCCTGCGATGTTCCCGATGCGACAAGGTTGCCTAATCGTTCAATCGCTACCTTTGGTTCAGGTCGCTTCAATTTTCGGAGTTCCAGGCGCCACCTTACAAGTATTCGCAATCGCCAGCTTGCTGCCATTAGCATACCTAAGCTGGGCTACTGCGGGTTGCGTCGAAAAACGAATCGAAAACAGACAATTTAAACTCTGCGCAATTCTGATTTTGGTCGCGACATTAATCAACGTTAGTTGGGGAAGTTACCGCGTTCATCGATTCCAACAGCAAGCAGCTAATTTCTCTGGGGATTATTTAAACATCGGCGTAATCCAAGGTGACACTGAGTATGCGGCAGCCCACAAGAGCTTTACCAATCGTTCTCGCGAACTTACCGATTGCGACTTGCTACTTTGGCCAGAGTGCGCGTTAGGAAAATACCAAAGAGACCTCGTCGACTTTTCAGACGAATCCCAAGTTTCTAAAAAGTCGATAGGAATTGGATATCGATTTCGTCCCTTACCAAATCCCGAGTGCTACTTGCTCGGCGGCGGCTACTCGTGGACACCCAAAAAAATATCAGCCGCCGAAACCACTTCTGCACAAAAATTTGGTTTTTCCTTCAGACCAAAACCAAAAATGAAAGAGAAATTCGTCTCAGCATTCCTACTGGATCCGCAAGAACAATTAGTCGGCCGGCATGACAAAATTGAATTAATGGCTGGTGGCGAGTACGTTCCGTTTTCTGACGTGTTTCCATGGCTAGAGGACTGGTTAGTGGAAGGAGCAAATGATGGCATGCTACTAACTAGAGGGTTGGAGGCAACGCCGATCGGTGGAGTGAATGGCGTGTCGGTGGGAGCGTTGCTGTGTTGCGAAGACATGTACCCGCGGCTTTCTAGACAGATGACATTACAAGGAGCCGACTTGATTGTTTGCTTAACCAATGGCATGTCTTTCAATTCAGATATCGCACTGAAACAACACTTCAACATCGGACGTTTTCGTGCCATTGAAAACAATCGATATTTCGCACGCTGCGGCAGTTTTGGTGTTTCGGGGCTGGTCTCGCCCGACGGCACGGTTCAACAGCGCTTGCCATGCTTCGAAGAAAAAACCGCAAGTTTAAGGGTTCCAAAACACAAACGGGCTACTTCGTGGTTCAATTACTTGGGTGACACCCTAACCCCGGCGAGCTACCTGATGTTAATATCGCTGGTGGTTTTAGGCAGTTTCAACGCCGTAAGTAAGCGCCGTATCCCAAAGAACGTAAGCGATGTTTAAATCGTAAAACGCACTGGCCAGCTGTACTTGTCTATGATGAAATTTGAGGCTAGCTAAGTAAAAATCTAATCCCAAACTGACAATTTGAAGAAAATCAGAGTTTTTGCGAATTTTTGCATTCATATTGGCGTCGAAAAATCGCCTAATGTAATGGGGAGAAATGATTCGCGGAGGGAGTGGATTGATTTTTGCTGGAACCTTGAGAACGCCTTAACTGACACTCCGAATTCAAAATTGATTTGCGCAATACTTTGAATCCAATGCAAAAATGCTTACCGACAACTTCAGTCAAAAGCATTTAGCAATCGCAGCTTTTTGCTGTTAGCAGTTGATTAACTTTCAACTGGCGTGTTCGTCGATCTGAATTCGGGTGTCAGTTTTTTTGTCGCGTGACACATGGCAAGTGCGGCACGAAAGACTTTGAGTGACACCTAAACAGTAGAACGCACTGGCAATTGCCAGTGCGTTTCGTTTTTAAAACTGATTTACAGACAAACTACGCCAGTTGCATTTCTAAGGCGGCTGAAGATTCGGCCAAGATTTTGGTCAAGCAATCAACAACATATTTTTGTTCTGCCAGAGTTAACTCTGGGTAGATCGGCAAAGCCAATACCTCACTGGCCGCTCGTTCGGTTTCAGCTAGAGTGTCTTGTGATGGCTGCAGGTACTGGAAGCATTCCTGTTGGTGGAGTGGAATCGGATAATAGATTTCAGATCCAACTTTTAGCTCAGCCAATTTAGATCGTACTTTGTCTCGCAGTCCATTGGAAACGCGAATCGTGAATTGGTTCCAAACATGTTTGCGATTGTCTTGGGGCGTTGGTACAGACAGTCGTTCGGTTAGTCCTGCTTCGGCGAAAAGCTGCCGATAGTTTTCAGCATTTTGCTGCCGTTTGGCGACGTACTCGTTCAAGTGCTTTACCTTGGCACACAATGCTGCCGCTTGAATCGCGTCCAAACGACTATTGATACCAACAACACTGTGGTGGTAGCGCGGACGCATTCCGTGGTTGGCGAGCAATCGTAATTTATCGGCAAGCTCTGCGTCGTTGGTCGTCAACATTCCTCCGTCGCCAAACCCGCCCAAATTCTTGGTCGGATAAAAACTAAAGCAACCGATGTCGCCAATACCACCGCAAGGTTTTCCGTGATCGTTTGCTCCAATCGACTGTGCACAATCTTCAATCACACGTAGGCCGTGTTCGGCAGCAATTGCCATGATCGGACTCATATCGGCGCATTGTCCGAACAAATGGACAGGGATAATGGCCTTGGTTTTTTTGGTAATCGCCGCAACGATTTTTTGCGTGTCCAAGTTGTAACTGATCGGATCAATGTCAACAAAAACGGGCACTCCACCCAGACGATGAATCGCACTCGCGGTCGCAAAGAAGGTAAAACTAGGACAAATGACCTCGTCACCTGGCTCAATATCAATCGCCATTAAAGCCAACAGCAACGCATCACTACCTGATGCACAGCCGATAGCGAATTTAGTGTCACAGATTTCGGCAACAGACTGCTCAAGAAACTCAACGAACGGACCGCCAATGAATCGCCCAGAGTCAATTATCTGCGAGACCGCTTCCATGATCTCCGCCTTAAGAGGCGAATTGCCGCGGCCGACGTCTAATAGCGGGGCACTGGTTGCTGGCGGGCAAGTGGTTGGTGTGTTGTTCTGGACGAGCGTGGGCGCATTAACTTCATTCGTTTTTTTCATTGTTGCCTTCCGTGGCGTTTTTGGGTATCGGCATGAGACGTTTTGAGTCTCGCCATAGGTATGGTTGGGATTACCAACCGAATTGTGTGCAGAACTGTAGCAAACTGGACGGGTTTTTGGCAATCCCGTGTTTGCGGTTACCAAAAACCCAACTTTGATAAATAATAGAACGCTAGCACTGACTTGATCTGGCCACCTGCCAGTCACTCCTGACACCGCTCAACATTCAATCCCACTATGATTCTGATTGTCGACAACTATGACTCGTTCACCTACAACCTCGCGCAACGCATAGGTGAAATCGACGGCCAAGTCGATCTGAAGGTGGTGCGAAATGATCAAGTAACGATCGAAGAAATCCAAACGCTCGCCCCTACCCATTTGATTATCTCGCCAGGTCCTTGCACGCCAAAAGAAGCAGGAATTTCAGTCTCCTGTGTGGAACATTTTCATGGCAAGATACCGATTTTGGGCGTTTGCTTGGGCCATCAATCCATCGGCGCGGCGACCGGCAGTAAGATCGTTCGTGCCGATCGATTGATGCACGGCAAAACAGACCAAATCCATCACGCCGGAAAATCTATTTTCACTGGCATCCCGACCCCGACAACAGCCACTCGTTATCACAGTTTGGTAATTCAACCAGATACTTTGTCAGACGAATTCGAAATCATTGCTTGGACTTTTTCTCCGAGCGGTGAACGTGAGATCATGGGGATCCAACACCGAGAACACCCCACCTTTGGCTTACAATTCCACCCGGAGAGTTTCTTGAGTGAGCGCGGTGTGGACATCATCAAGAACTTTATCGAAATCGGATCGCCCGTAGCATGATATCCGTTGACCAAGCTTTTGATTTGATTCGGCAAACGGTCCAACCCTTGCCGCCTGAACAGACTTCGCTTTTAAACACCGTTGGTCGTCACCTACTGCATCCAGTGGTCGCCGACGTCGCCAGCCCACCACATGACAAATCGATGATGGATGGCTTTGCCATTCGAGCAGCTGACTGGAGTGCGGGAACTGAATTTGAGATTGGTGAAACCATCATCGCCGGTGCAGTGCCCAGCCAACCTCTGGGGCCAATGCAAGCAGCCCGAATCATGACGGGTGCTCCACTGCCCGTCGGTGCCGACGCGGTGGTGATGGTTGAACTGGCAGAAGTCAAAAACAACCAAACCGTAACCTTTCAAATCGACTCGATTGCTCCTGAACAGCACATCTTGCGTACTGGAGCAAATTTTTCTTGCGGCCAATCGCTGTTCGATGCTGGTCACCGGGTCCGCCCCACGGACGTCGGTCTACTGGCGGAGGTCGGTGTGAACCAAGCCCTTGTTGGCGGTCTGCCAACGATCGCTGTTTTGCCAACTGGCGACGAATTGGTGCCGTGTGACCAAACACCAGGCCCGGGTCAAATCCGAAACAGTAACGGACCGATGCTGCTGGCAATGATCGCCGAATCGGGTTTGATGGCGACCGATTTAGGAATTGGACGTGACAACGAAGAAGATCTGACCGCCAAAATTAAAACAGGCTTGCAGCATGATGTACTGATCCTGTCCGGTGGTGTTTCGGCAGGGCAAAAAGACTTGGTGCCTGGCATTCTAAGTTCGCTGGGGGTCAAAGAGGTGTTTCATAAAGTTAAAGTCAAACCCGGAAAACCGATTTGGTTTGGGGTTCGCCAAACAGCCAATGGCGATGAAAAACCAACGATTGTGTTTGGACTGCCAGGAAACCCCGTCAGTAGCTTGGCCGGGTATCAACTATTCGTTCGGACTTGCCTTAAAATCCTCGCCGGTGGTGGCACAGAAAGTCCTCGCCCTCAACAAGCGACGCTCAGCCGGGACCACCAAACACGTGGAAATCGACCAACTTATTGGCCGGGGCGGATGCTGGTTGATGACAAGTGCAATCGTTCGGTTGAGCCGTTGATCTGGAATGGATCTTCTGATTTGTTGGCGCTAGGACGAGCCGACGGGCTGATTTATTTTTGTGTAGATCAGCATGATCATGTTGCAGGAAAACAAGTTCCGTTTTTCGCTTTTGCAGATCAGGGTTAATACCCACCGGAGACTAATTTTTGGCCAACCAGCGACAACCCAGCGAACCACAACGGTTGATGCGCTACTACCAATTCAGTATCGGTGCGACAGGAGCACTAATATTGGCGTTTGGGATTTGGGGATATGTTGCGGCCAGCGTTCACCCATTTGCTGTTGGAATGGCCATTCGAGTCGGAACGATGTTGGCAGTGATCTGCTTGGCCCTACCACAACTTATTGGCCTGCGCCACCGGTTACCCAGCATCGCACTAGGCTTCGGTTTAGTCGTCATGTTTTTGATCGCCGCGCGTCCCAGAATCGGCAATATCCTTGTTGGAGTATTAGCGATCGCACTAACGGCCAATGCCGCCCTAGCATGGTTGGCCGATTTGACAAGAAATAAGTGACGCTCCGCTGTCCAACAGGTATGAGTGTTTGCTATAACAGTGCCTATCATTCACACCTATCCAAAGGACTTGCTGATGCGTCTCATTTACCACTGGCTAAAAAGTGACTACCCGACCGCGTTAGCGCTTCCGACCTACCGAATCATAATAGCTCTGACTGTACTGTTAATTGGTGGAAATACTGCGGCGCAGTTGCACGCCCAATCGGACTGGCCAACTTTTCGAGGTGCGGACCGCTCGGGCACAGCAACAGATACGGGATTGTTGAAGCAATGGCCCAAAAACGGTCCGAAGTTGCTTTGGACGGCAAGTGGATCCGGACAAGGCTATGCAGGTGTCGCGGTCGCCGGAGGTAAACTATACACGCTGGGTGATGGCATCAGTGGAGACAAAGACGAATTCTTGACTTGCTTCAATCAAGCCGATGGAGTGTTTCAATGGAAATTCAAAACGGGAAGTCCTTGGACAAAAGGCAAACCCAGTTGGCAACATTCTCGTAGCACACCAACAGTCGATGGCGACCGCGTTTACGTGCTGACGCCGCACGGAGTTTTGTGGTGCGTTGGTACTGATGGAAAAAAGAAGTGGCAGGTGAATTTGAAGGATGCGTTTGCTGGAAAAAAAGCCGAGTCGTGGGGGTACAGCGAATCGGTCTTGATCGATGGAGACAATTTGATTTGTACGCCAGGTGGCCCCAAGAATACAATGGTGGCGCTAAATAAAATGACTGGCAAAAAAGTCTGGTCAACCGCTCGCGAAAAAGATCGTGGTGCGGGACATGCTTCGATCGTGATTTCAAATATTGGCGGCACGAAGGTCTACGTGACCACCACCGGCAGCGGGGCGATGGGAGTTCGAGCCAGTGACGGAAAACTAATGTGGACCTTTGACGTTCCCAAAACCACTGCCGTCATCCCAACTCCGATCGTTCGTGACGATTTGGTATTTGTTTCATTTGGTTATGGAACAGGCGGGGCGTTGCTGCGGCAGTTACCCAACGGTTCAGAAGTCGGCATGACGGAAGTTTATCCGCTAAACGGTCGGCTCACTAATAAACACGGTGGCGTTGTGCTGGTCGGGGATCAAGTTTACGGCGATACCGACGCTCGGGGGAAACCGTTCTGTGCCGATTTGTTGACCGGCAATGTTCGTTGGGTTGCTGGACGTTCCAAAGGTGGCGGCAAAAAATCCGCAGCCATCACCGCGGCCGACGGCAATCTTTACGTGTTGTACGAAAATGCGGTCATGTCGTTAGTGAAAGCGGACCCGGAAAGCTATCAAGAAATCAGCAGCTTCAAGGTTCCCGGTGACACTGAATTGCCAACTTGGGCTCACCCAGTTATCGTCGATGGCAAATTGTATTTGCGAGTCGGCGAGAACATTTTGTGTTACGCCTTAAAGTAAATAGCAACAGACGCTCGTTACCTGCAAACTCAACGCGCGAGTTTTGAAGTCGCAGTGTTTTTAGCGGCGAAGCCGTGGCCGCATGTAGCTGCGGGTGGAAGCCCGCAGAACAGTGGCTGCCTCACGACATTAGCCGCGAAGCGGTGACCGCAAACGAACATTGCGATCGCCACTTCGCGGCTTAGGTGATTGTGCTGTTCGAATCCGTGGGCTTACACCCACGGCTAAATGCGGTCGTCACTTCGCGACTAAATGTGCAGCTTCAAAATGCGCGGGCGAGTGCATCGGCCAATTTTCTTGGAAATACACATGCTTGCCCCGCGAACTTGTATGTTTGCATTAAGCAACTAGAAATTCCGGAAGAGTCCGTTAGTTAGCCATCTTTTCGTAATCGGGGCGACCGCCGTTTGGCAGCGAACTCGCAGGAACCGCCGAGCGAGTTTTTTCATCCCAAGCCATCATTTGACCCGACCGCCAAGATTCATTAGCCATCGTCACCGCCGCGACACCAGCCAAGCCGAGCGGTGCGGGACAGTTCAATTCGGCCCCATTGCGAATCGCGTCATGCAAGTTTGTATGATGCAAAGAAATGTTCTCCGCGCCAGTCTTTTTGTGTTCACCGAGCACCTTGCCGTCTTTGTCATGGCACACCCAACCATCATTCGTGAACTTGAGCGTTCCGCGGTAACCACGAATCAAGTGGTCGATCGGAACCCGGTTGCTCATCGTGCCCAACACGTAAACCGTCATCCCTCGCGGGTACTCGCAAATCATCTCGAAGTTGTCCGGAAGATCACGCCCGTCGGGCCACTGCCAAATTCCGCCCATCCCAACAACTCGAGTTGGATACAACAAGTTACAGGCCTTCATGATCCGAGTGATGCGGTGGATAAACAAATCGGTCGCGATGCCACCCGAGTACGAAGAGTAATTTCGCCACTCGAAATAGTGATGCGGATCCCATTCTCGCTTGGGAGCGTGTCCCAGCCAATCATTCCAGTTAAGATCATCCGGTTTGGCCATTTTTTCGTCCAACGTGGGGACTCGCCATGGTCCTTGGTTGTTTCGTCGTACGTATTCGATCTGAGCGTGGACGACTTGTCCCAGCATCCCGTCGTCGATTGCTTTGCGAGCCGAAATGTAGCTGTCGTCAGACATGCCTTGAACGCCGACTTGAAGTTTTAGGTCTGAAGCCGCAACCGCATCGGTGACCGCGATGCCTTCGGCGAACGTATGCGTCATTGGCTTTTCGCAATACACATGCTTGTTCGCGGCCAACGCATCCAACGTCATTTTACTGTGCCAGTGCTCGGGAGAAGCGATCGTCACGTAGTCGACTTCTTTTAGATCCAATACCTTTCTATAGTCTTGGAAGGTTTGCTTTGCGCCGGTAACTTGAGCCAATTCATCGGCTCGTTTTTTCCAACAGTCCGCCGCCGCGATCGGTTCTAAGTTTTGTTTTTCTTTGATCGACTTAATAGATGTCGCATGACTCTGTGCGATCCCGCCGCAACCGATGTTGGCAACGCCCAAACGATCATTCGCTCCGACAATTCGCGAGTAGCTCTTGGGCGAGTTTGCGACGGCTGAGTTGGCGATCGAATAAGTTCCAGCAGCGCCGATGGCTGCTGCTGTTTTTGAAATAAAACCTCGACGGCTGGTTTGCTCGGACGATGATTGTGGCTTGCTCATGCTTGGCTCGATTTATAATTTGACTAACTAACAAGGATGATCGTGACACCGGCCTCCTGCGAGTGTCGATCCGGTGGACATTGAGTCCAGTGGACACTGAGCAGTCTAGAAGCATTGCCAAATTCGTTGCTCGTAAAAAAAAGTACGAATAGTCGGAATTTGGAATTTAATCGTAGCAGAAACTTGTTCCAATTGTGAACCGGTTTGTTTTCCGTGATCTGCAAAACAATGCGCACAATTGATTTTGCGGCACTGGCTGTTTTTTTTGGTACAAATGGTGCTGGATGTTTCGCCACTAGGTCGGAGGCCGTAGGTGGCGACGGTGCTTCTAGCCGGTCTTACGCGCCATTGGTGGAACGGGTGATGAACAGCTACTTGTGAATTGGAATCGTTAGTAATTTTAAGCTTGGTTGTTCGGCACGCGCGTAAGACAGGCCGGAGGCAACTGTCGCCACCTTTCGCCGCCCACAGGCGGCAGACATATTAACTGACACTACTTTTGAGGCAAACAGATGAGACTTGGCTTTTTTTCAAAATTGGCAACGGTTTGGGTTGGCGGTTGCATTTGTTTGATGTTTGCTTCGCTTGCTATAGCTCAGGACGGCGATACGCAGTCAACTACTCCGGTCACCAAAGAAGTTACTTTTGATAAGCCACCGTATCTAGGTAATGCGTTTCGCAATAACTGGGCGGATCAAAACAGCGTCGTGATTTGGACGCGCACGACAACTCGCCCAGAGATGTTGGCAGACGGCAGGCCCTTTGTGAAAATGAGCAAGAAAGAGGCGAAGGCGTTAGAGAAAAAAACAAACGACGCAGGTGAACTACTGGCCGCTCAACTGCCAGAGGGGGCGACGTTAGATCAAATGTCCGGCGCTTGTCCGGGAAGTCCAGGCCAAGTTCGTTTGACTTATTTTCCGATCAGTAACTCGCGTCAGGCTACGACGACGCCGTGGACCACTACCGACGCCGCCACCGATTTTACCGCTCAGTGGAAGCTTGAAAACTTGAAGCCTGGAGTTTCCTATGCAGCGGTGATCGAAGCCAAACCTATCTCTAGTGAGAAACCGACGGCGGTCGTTCGAGGAAGTTTTAGCACCGCACCAAAATCGAGTGCTCAGCGCAATACGAAGTTTTGCGTGACGACATGCCATGATTTTATTCGGACTGATAACGGTTTGCGCGGCCACAAAATATATCCGACGATGTCGAAGATCAAACCCGACTTTATCGTGCATGCCGGTGACATCGAGTACTACGACATGCCTGGTCCGTGGGCGATGACGATCGAGTTGATGCGTTTTAAATGGCAGCGGATTTTTGCGTTGCCGGATAACCGAATGTTCTACCAAAACACGACGTCTTACTTTCTAAAAGATGACCACGACACACTAAAAGATGATTGTTGGCCTGGGCAGACTTACGGTACGGTTTCGTTTGAACAAGGCCTGAAGCTGTTCAACGAAGAACAGTTCCCAGCAGCCGGGCCTCGATACAAAACCGTTCGCTGGGGCAAGGACTTGCAGTTTTGGTTGTTGGAAGGTCGTGACTTCCGCAGTGCGAACGATGCGCCAGACGGTCCCGATAAGACGATTTTTGGTGAGAAACAAAAGCGTTGGTTGGCCGAGACTTTGAAAGCGTCTGATGCGAAATTCAAATTGGTGTTCAGCCCGACTCCGATCGTGGGCCCGGACCGCCGCGGCAAAAAAGACAACCACGCGAATAAACCTTTCGCTTACGAAGGCCAAGAGCTGAGAACACTCTTTAGTGGCATCGATGGTTTGATTGTGTTATGTGGCGATCGGCATTGGCAGTACACTTCGGTTCAGCCGGGAACGAATCTGTGGGAGTTTTGTTGCGGAGCTGGCAGTGATAATCACCAAAAGGGTTGGAAGCAGGGCGACAAGCGCCACCAGCATAGGTTCTTGCGAGTGGCCGGTGGTTTTTTGACGGGCGAGGTGGTTTACGGGGATGCCGATGAGGCTACCACGTTAACGCTTCGCCATCACAAGGTAACGGGCGAAGAGGTAAGTCGATTTGTGTTTCCGATGCCGAAGCCGCAGCGGCCACCGTTCCCCAAGGGGGAGAGAAAGACGTTGGAGCCAGTTGCTGAATGATTGGCTCTTCCAAGAATTCAGTGGCTACCCCGGCGGGGTTTACATTATTAGCTCAGGGCGGAAGCCCAATGGCACTCACTTTAGAATTTTTAGGCCACGATAGTGACGACATGATTTAACCCTTGGCGTAAGCCAGAAAATTCAGCCGCCGGGCGATAGCCCACGGCTCACTAGTGATCGCGCAGGTGCTGGGCAAAGTCGGACAAATCTTCTATTCTGAGAGTCACTAATTCACTAACATTGATACCGATTGATAACGAATATGGAAAATTGGCAAATTGGAGTCTTCACGAGTGTTGGAGCTGGACTTGGGTTGGACTTGGACCTCGCCGGCAAGATGGGCCTACCGACGATTCAGTTGCACACTCCGCCGATTGGCCAGCGCGACCAAGCCAGCGCGGATAAAATTTTGGCAACGTTGGCGCCGTACGGAATTTCGATTACTGCTGTCTTTGGTGGTTTTGAAGGCGAGAGCTATGCAACGATCCCCACAGTCGTAGAAACCGTTGGCTTAATGCCCGCGGAGACTCGTCAAACGCGTTTGGAAGAGATGTTCGAGATTTCGGAATTTGCCAAAATGATCGGTTGCGACGTGATCGCGTTGCATCTTGGCTTTGTACCCCACGACACCAACGACCCAGCCTATCAAGAAATCGTCGCGGTGACTCAGCAGTTGTGTCAGCATGCAGCCAATAACGGGCAGGCGGTCCACTTGGAAACCGGCCAAGAAACAGCGGATGGACTGGTGACTTTCATCAATGACACCAAATGTGAAAATCTGTTCGTAAACTTTGACCCTGCCAACATGATTTTATACGGTGCCGGCGAGCCCATCGAAGCGGTAGAAAAGATCGGCTCCTTAATCAAGAGCGTCCATTGCAAGGATGCGAAATGGGCAGCCAACCCCGGCCAAGAGTGGGGAGTGGAAACAAAATTAGGTGACGGCGACGTTGGAATGAAAAGGTTTTTAAAAACGTTACAGAAAATCGGTTACACTGGTCCGCTGACAATCGAACGAGAGATTCCACAAACACCAGAAAAACAACAAGCAGAAATTGGCCACGCGGTTGATTTATTGAAGCAATTAAAACAAGAGTTGTTGTAGTTTTTAGGCTTCACACCTAAAGTCACCTTTTGCACAAATCCTAGAAGTCTGTCAATCATAAAGAGACCAAATGGTCGTCGAGAATCACAATTTCAAAGTGAGTGTATAGTCATGGCTGACTCTGAATTACAACAAGACGTTTTTAATGTTCCAAACAAAATCTCGGCGGCTCGGCTGTTGCTGTCGTTCGTGTTCTTTGCGCTGCTTCCGTTGCAATTGTATTGGGCCGCATTGGTTGTATTTGTGATTGCTGCTGGCACGGACTGGGTCGATGGGTGGTACGCTAGAAAATACGATCTCGTAACTAAGCTGGGCCGAGTGCTGGACCCGTTTTGCGACAAGATATTAATCTGTGGTGCTTACATTTTGATCGCGGTCGAAATGGATGCCGACTTCCCTTGGTATGCCAAAATCGCTGGTTGGATGGCAGTGGTTGTAGTAGGTCGAGAATTATTGGTGACCGTGTTGCGATCGATGATCGAAGGCGCTGGTGGTGACTTTTCAGCAAAGTGGGCAGGTAAGCTAAAAATGGGATTTCAATGTGTCGCCGTCGGCGCCTGTTTGGTTGCTCTGGCGATTAAACACGCCCAAACGAATTCTGAAAACGGCTCGGTTCCAGTTTGGCTGAACATCGTTTTGATCGGATCAATCTGGCTTTCAATCTACTCGACATTGCAGTCGGGATGGGGCTACTGCGTGGCTGCAGCAAAGTATCTAAAAAACTAACGTTCTTTAATGCCGGGCATGTCATTATTCCGATTGAGCGATGATACAACTGGCAAACCACTACCGTTACCATCAAACAAAACAACTGGCTTGACGCTTGAACATTCAAACTACAATTCAACTGCCGATTGGCATGAAGCTGTTTAAATCGAACTTAATTGGCACAACTAATATGGCAACCGATTCGGCCGAGTTGTTTTTAGCCTTGGTGGTGATCACGATTGCCTTGATCTCGCTCATTTTTTGGCGTAAGGCATTCATCCAGTTCAGACAAAACCAAGAATTGATCCCCTATCAACGATCCGAACGCGTGTTGGGGTTCATCGACGTTGTGGTAATTTTCGCGGCTTGGATAGGTTCTCAGATTGCAATCGGAATTGCCCTAGTGATGGTCGTTGGACTCAACGCCGTGAATCAGCCCAACGCGATGGATGCGAGCAGCGATGTTGACATGCTCGCTGACCAAGGAGTCCTGACGTTGTATTTATTGACAGCGACTGGGATCGGCGCGTTACTGTTAGCTGGGGCGTTTTTGGTTGTACGCTATAAAACCGCAAACGCGTTCGGACTTCGGTTCAACGATCTAAAAAAGCAAATCGGATACGGCGTGGTCGTGTTCGTGATGTTATTCCCAGTGGTGGTGCTGATTCAATGGTTACTTTCGATGCTGGTAAAATATGAACACCCCATTTTGTCGATGTTGGCCGAAAACCCAAGTTTTGTTTCAATCTTTGGCTGCTGGGCTGCAGCCGTATTAACCGCTCCATTTTTAGAAGAATTCTTGTTCCGTGGTGTGTTCCAAAATTGGCTGGAACGTTTAAGCGTCTCAAAACTCTCGAATAATCAACTGTTCGTTGGAGGGCCAAATGTCGCTGATCTAAATTCCAATCAAACGCATGCGATCGAAGCAGATAATTCTCCAGACACCGAAATGGTGGTCGCCGAATTAGTTACACCAGCCCAGGACATTGCAGTTTCTGATACTGAAAACATCACCCCCTATCAATCACCACAAAACCCAGCAATCTATCCGACCAATGATCCGGACCGGGCCCAGCAAAAGTCTGCGTATTGGCCAATTTTCGCAAGTGCCTTGTGCTTCGCGTTAGTTCATCTAGGACAAGGATTAGCGCCGATCCCGTTGTTTATATTGGCGGTTGGGCTAGGCTACTTATTCCGTCAAACAGGTAGTTTGATTGCCTGCATCACGGTTCACTTCTTATTAAACTTCTACAGCATGTTCGTGTTTACGATCATGGTGCTGTTGGGGGCGACTCCTTGATTGGGTTTAGAATATGATTGGTTTTGGTATCGTCGGTTGTGGCATGATTTCTCGTTTTCATGCGAAAGCGATTGCAGAAATCAGAGGAGCGAAATTGGTTGCCTGTTGCTCCAGTCGCATCGAATCAGCTCAGAAATTTGCCGATGAACAAGGCTGTATTGCGTATGCGTCACTTGACGAAATGTTAGCCGATCCGGCGGTCACCGTTGTCACGGTTTGCACGCCCAGTGGTGCTCACTTGGAACCCGCAGTCGCCGCTGCCAACGCGGGCAAACACGTGGTGGTCGAAAAGCCGCTGGAGATCACGCTCAAACGTTGCGACAAAATCATTGACGCTTGTAAAAAGAACGGCGTGTTGCTGTCGACGATCTTCCCGTCTCGATTCCACGACGCCAGCCAAAAGCTCAAAAAAGCAGTCGACGCGGGTAAGTTCGGCACGATGACGCTCGGCGATGCCTACGTGAAGTGGTTTCGTACGC
>CAZHCH010000080.1:0-14786 GCA_964530985.1 uncultured Pirellulaceae bacterium
AAACAACATCGAAGACAGTGGCCTTCTAGGTGGTGGCGTTGTCGTTGGCGATATCAACGGGGACGGCGATGTCGACTTCGATGATATCCCAGATTTTATCGATCTCGTTTTGGGGAACGGTTAAAGCGGCCGTCTGAGCTGTGGAGGGTTCAAAGCCTCCACAGTATTTTTTGGTCTCGTGCTACTTTTTAAATTCTAGATCGCCCTTTAGGCGCGAGAATCGCGCGGCTTCTTTCGTGCCGGCCGCTGGCTGAACACCAACAAGGTAAAAGACATGGGATATCATGGCGTATAAGACTTGGGGCTACCCCTCTAACGATTGACTTGAATGCGCAGAATTGTTGACTTTGCGACATCAAACACTTCAGGATCGAGAAATGGCCAGACAAAATCGCAGTGAGATCTTTGACCCCAATGGGACTGAACGGGCCGTGAGTTAGTACGTGGTAACAAGGGCCGGATTCCCAATAACTGTAAGCCAATTCTTGAGCAAGTCGGTTTGAGTCGGGAAGTGTGGTGCGAGTTAGTTCGCAACTTTGAGCGTCTGTTTGGCCGAGTGGCAGGTAAGCCGGAATCTTTGGCGAAATCCGCGGCGTCGCGACGCGCCCAAGGCAGTCCGACATTGCTTGCCAGTTGAGTTGCCTGAGTTAGGTAGCAGACTGATGCAACTTCTATTTCCTCGCCCACTCGGGCTGCAATCCTTTCGGTGCTGCGCAACGTTGAAATCTTGCCTATCGTCCTATCGTTAGTCTTGAATCAGGCAGTTTACGCAGCTTTGGCCAAGTCAAATTAAACGCCACTTCCGGTCGATACTAAACTCAATGCAACTTGAAAAAGATATGGCCCCATAGTTAGGCTGGCGGCCCCAGTTTCCCGCCGCTCCCTTAGGCGGGTGGCCCCAATTTCCGTGTCTGGCCCGACCCCGAAATGTTTCTGAAATGGCTCAAATCGTTCGCCGAATTACTCTTTCTCCATGAAACGTATCAGGATGGTGAGGCTGTTCATGACTTCAATCCCCATTTGAATGGTCTGATTCCACCGACTGGCCAGAAGGTTGGGCCGGGTTGATAGCGCAAGGGTCGGCCAACATGGTTTTCATGGTTTTTACGCAAGGCCGCGGCTTCGTCGCTGGAGCGTCGCTTGGTTTGCCAACTTGATCGCTTCGGTGCCGTATTCTGGTTTGCCACGCCGTGGACACTGCCTCTTTGGCAACGCGCGTTCTTTTGGTAAACTTATTTCGTGTTGCGACGCGTGTTGGTTTCGGTGAGAAGCGGTGTCGTAAAAACCTTCCATTTTGCGGACTAAGTCGTGTACAAATCCAAGTTCGAATCAGGCTTTCTCGATTCGATGGATGGCAAAACACCATCAACGTCTGTGGCCGCCACACAGCTCGTCGCACCACCGCATGTCATTTATCCATCACATGTGGATGGTCGTTGTAACGTTGCTGCGAATGGTGTTGACATCGCCACCGTGCTGAATGACCAGGTCGACGATCGCAGAAGATCGGCCTCTTACAATGGCCTGATGAAAGGCTGTTTTGTCCCAGATACCTACCTGGATGATGGGGAACCTGTATTGGCAACAAATAGCATTCGGGCCAGCTACACGTTGTCGCTCAACCGATGGATCTTCCCTGAGCCATCACGTTGTCCACGCCTACCTTCTTTACTCCGGAAATGCCTGCAGAATGTCGGGGTTGTCCACACCTACCGACGACTGGGCGGCTATTAGTGTCTTGGCTTCGATCCCTAACGAATAAAAAATGATTTCAAATCGGAGTTTGTTATTATGCTAAACGATGGCGACCTGAAAAAAATTGGAAGCGTTCTGCTGAGATTGGTTTCCTATAGTATAGTCCTTTTTGTAGTCGCAAAGGTTATTGAATTCGACATGCTGAAGCAGTCTGTGAAGGAAGGCTCTTTTGTCGAAAACTCGCAAGAACTTTTGGTGTTCATCACTGCTGTCATTGCTGCCGTAATCGGTTTTAAGCACCCTCGAATCAGAGAATTTTCTTATGTCTTTTCAGCAGTTGCTGTTGTCACACTGATCCGTGAAAAAGATCTATTCCTGGAAAATAATCTTTTTGACAATGCGTGGCAGCTGTTTGCTATCATCGTAATACTGCCCACCGTATGGTTTGTGTATCGGAACCTCAGCAAGCTCATAGACCAGCTGCACGGCATCTCCAACACGTTCTCATTCGGACTGATTTTTTCAGGCGCCATCATTATTCATGTGTTCTCAAGGCTTTTCGGTCGAGAGTCCATATGGATAGCTTTGATGACTGAAGAGAAATACATAAGATCCGTCAAAGATGCTTCAGAAGAAGCGATCGAGCTTCTCGGATACGCCATAATTTTTATGGGGGTGGTTGAGCTGGCGTTGCTGTTTTCGGCAAGTAAGAGCGAGCAATCCAGCTAAACGCAGTTGTTGGGATTCCGGAAGAGTCCTATTGGAGAGATTAGCATTCGCCAATTCTTTGCTAATGCAAGTAGAGGCCGATTCCTAGCCCCCCCGAACGTTTCCAAAGAAACCGTCAATGCAGTGCAATTTAGCTTGTCCGTAGCTTCGTCGTTGGAGCGGCATTTCGTTTGCCACCGTTGAGCCTTCAAATCTCGAAGACATCAGGGAATAAGCATGAGGAAGCGAAAACCAAGTTCATGAGGCGCTGATATTGAGCCGGAATTTAAGCTTGCCCTATGCTGATAAGCAAAAGTATTACGAGGCTTGCCAAACGCCGACCGATTTACGGCCAGAAAGATTCCTAACCGACGGATCGCATCAGACAGTTTCAGCTTGGCTGCTTTTTTCCCGAGTCTTTTCGACTTCGGCTTGTATGCTCAGGAATTTACGCACCAATGGATAGTAGTTTGAATTTTTGAATTTTCGTGAGGTCTCGCTTGCAGTCGCACGGTCGGCAAAAGAGCCATGGAATACCGCGAATAAATGGCGGCGTGTACCCATCTCCGGCACAATTACAAATTGTTCCGGGAGTTCTTGCTCTTTAATATACTCTTCAGCAATTTTTCTTTCGGAAGTAACCATCAGTTGGACGGTGTAGCAATGCCCCTCCTGAGAATTTAGCCATTGCACGCCATCGTTTTCATCTTTGACCAACTTTGGCAATGCTTCAGGTGTCTTTGCTTCGTCGACGTGATCGGATGTCTCACTAAGTGACTTGGGAGTGGGTGATTCTGACTTGAGGGTAGATGATTCACCCTGTTGGTCGTCGACTTTTTCTTTCTCAAGGCAATCATCGACTGAACTTGGCCGCCCGTAATAGAAACCTTGGGCGAGTTCGAAGCCTAACAACTTAACAGCTTCGTGCTCCTCACTTGTTTCTACCATTTCAGCCATCGGTTGAATGTCTAATTCGACCAACATTTTGATCATCGATTTAACTAGTTCCCGCTGGCGTTGATCATCTTTTTGGATGTCACGGACAAGGCAGCTGGAAAATTTCACGACCTTAGGGGCTAAACGTTGCAGGTCAGCCAGTCGTATCGATTTCGGCTGGAAACCATAAATTGAAAGGTCGATATTCATTCCTTTAGTTGCCGCCTCAATAACCGACATTGATTCGGGCATTCCTAAAATTGCGGCTGGCAATTCCAATGTAAATTTTCGGTCAGGGTGTGCGATACGAATTTTGGCCAGAGATTCACCGAGCCGGTCGGAGCTGATTTCAGATGGGTGAGTATTTACAAAGATCATTTTTCCCGACGAGAAATTGGCATCGGCGACTTCGAGCCCACGCTCGCGTAGTGACTCGCTTAGTTCAGCCGTTTTCTCCATTTCTTGAGCCGCAGTGAACATCTCCTCCGGTGTGCAAAGTCCGTCCAATCTGCCACGACTTAGTATTTCGTAGCCACTTAGTTGAGGCACGTTCTCGGATATATTAAACACTGGTTGAAAAAACGGCACCACGCCGTCTCGCAGTAGACTGTTAAACCGGATTTCAGATAACTCTGAAAGCTCTGCATTTCTTGGCGTGGCCCCCTCTTGATTGTCGAGTATGGTTTGCCGCGCCACCCTGAAGACTATCGATCCAAATTGAACTAGATCGTCAGCATTAAGTTGGGTCGCCTCAGATATGCGAACACCATTTACGAAAGTACCGTTGGTGCTCTGAAGATCGTTGATCCACAGGTCGTCGTTCTTTTGCACAATCTCAGCGTGTTTTCCGGAAACACTAATACAGCGCAAGAAGAGGTTTGACTTTTCCCGTCTTCCAACCACGAAAGGGATTTCGATTTCAATTTCCTTATGCTTAGCGTTTTCTGAATGATCAACGAGAAGCCAAGAATTTTTCGAATTAGTTTTATCAGTAGACATAGGAATTGGACTGCTGGGATTAATTAAACTCTACGAACGAAAAGACCAACTCAAGTCATACTTGATCGAGTTGAATTTATTAACACTACGTTCCAGTAACCAAGATTTAGTCTTCCACTTAAAACAATTGGCAATCTTCACAATCCTATATCCGGCAAAATCGTTATATAACCTCTAGCCCGCGCGACCTTTAGGCATTTTTAAGGTGTCGATTTTTGGTGGGTTTGCTTCGAATCTTGACGAGTGATCCAAACTGCAAGGTCATTAGGTGCAGGAAAAACAGCAGGTCGGCACCCAAGCAAGCTGGTACGGTTTCACGGAGTGGCTAGTGTTTTTTTGCGCTTACAATCCGAAAAAGCTGCGGTTTCGTTGGTGATACATAAGGATCAGTTAGCTGCTCAAGATGCGACGGTCTCAACGGCAATGAATCGAATAAGCACCAAATGATGTTGCGAAAAAGCAACATCAGCCGCTACTAAACCAATTTGCACTGGGTTTTCGTTTCGTTTCTCCAGCAAAAAAGAATTGGTACTGTCTTTGCATTGAGTTGGAATCAGAAAGCTCACCTCAAATTTTCCAGCAGCGAGATTTAGCCGATGTCCACGAATGCCAAAAGCTACTACGAGATCCTTGAATTAAGTGCGCAAGCGAATCAGGACACAATTGAGCGAATGTTCCGTTATTTGGCGACCAAGTTCCACCCCGACAGTGGCGGTGACAAAGAAAAGTTCAGCAGTCTGGTAAAGGCTTTTGAGATCCTACGAGATCCAACGACTCGTGCAACCTACGACGCAAAGCTTGAGCAGCAGCAACAAGAAAATAAAGTCTTGGCAGAACATGCCCGCCAAGCTGGTCCAGATGCTGCGGTCCGGCAAGAATTATTGGCGTTGTTTTACACTCGTCGTCGTCAGGCCGTAGGCAGTCCAGGAATCGGGTCGATGACGATTGAAAAAGAGATGAATCTATCTGCTGAGATGCTAAATTTTCACCTCTGGTTTTTCCGCGAAAAAGGCTGGATAAAACGAGAAGAAGACGGTGGATTATCGATCACTGCCGAAGGTGTTGAGCGCGTAGAAGCAGGTGGAATTCCCGCGAGTAAAAGTAAGTTTGCTCGGATCGAAAAGCAATTTCATACTAACCCAATGCCAGCTATGCACGTCGGGCAAGTGGCGACGGATGTCACAGCAGTTCATACGGTTTAATCAATTCACCAAATCAGCAGACCATTTCCGTCTGACGAGACCGCTGCAGAGACCGCTGCATTAAGTGGCCACTTTTCCTCTTCAGTGGTCACTTTTTGTAGCGATCAGTACGTCGACTTTAGGTGTGCTCTTGTCGGGCTGACTAGCCGTCGCCGGCTTTTCATCACCGCCCGATTGACCGGTATCAAACAGTGGCGTGGCTTTGTCAACTTTCTTTTTCCCGGCCATCTCTCCAGCGGAAGCGATGCTGTCCAAGTTGATCCCCAATGACGAAAGTAATCCAGCTACTTCTTGATCTCGGCGAATGTCCAGCGTGCAGATCGAGTTTTCGGTATCCAGTTGTTGTGATTTAAGTTTGACGATCTGTTTCTGGCAGGTTTGGATCTTAGTGGTCAGTTTTATGATTTGATCGCGCACCGATACCAGTTTCGCTTCGTGCGCAACTCGTTCTTTCTGATAACGCTTTAAAATGCCGTCAACGCTCGACGCTTTCCTACGGGACTTAGTAGTAGATTTTTTGCTTGATGCAGTCCTTTTAGCTGTCGTTTTTGCGGCAGATTTTTTAGCCACTGTTTTCTTCAGTCGGGTTTTGCCAACAGTCGTTTTCTTGGCTACGCTTTTAGTTGCCGCTTTACTTCGTGCTTTGGTTTTTTTAGCTGCCATGATGTTATCGCTGTGTTTCGTTTGCCATTAATGGCAGTTTTTAAGGTTAAAAGTCCAATTTGAGAATTTGCTAAGCCGAGTTGTGCCGACTGATTGCATGTTTCCTTCAATCCAAATTCTATCGTTTCCAAATAGCTGGCAGGTCGTAGATCCATCCATACGATTCGCCTAGGTTGGATTCGTGATTCCATCCAAGATACAACCAACCACTATCGCTGCGAAACTGAACTAGCCGCAGTTTTTTTGCTAATTCGCTATCAGCTAGTTGGGGAACCTGTTTTATTGGAATAAAGTTTTTTGGCAATTCAGCTTCCCTGTCATCAGTTTTCGGATTTTCATTTAGGTTTTCGTCCAATAAACGACGGAAGGCGATGAGTGCTGGCGTGGTACGCTTTGGATCAAGAAACTCAAACAATATCTTACCGGCGCGCCCAAACTTAAGTTTCCCGTTGTCGTCGTGTACTTTGAATTCCATGATGATTTTCATGCCAGCGTTGATTTCTTTGTCGCCTTGAACAAACTTTCGCCCTGACACTACTACTCTTATTTTCTGGTCGACAAATTCGAATTCAATCGGACGTACTCGAGTGAAACCGATCGAAAAACTTTCGACGGGTTTACCTTCATCGTCTGTGCCCGTTAGTCCTGGAGGCGCTTCTCCGGTTATCTCGCTGATTTTAGCGGCTAGTTCTTCGTTGGAGAAGGTTTTGCCGCTAAAAAGAGGATCTAAATAGTTGGACAACAAAGTGTCATGTATTTGAACGCCAACTTGCGGATTCACGCCGAAGTCGCTGGGGCGATTGGGAGCAGCGAGCGTGGACTCTGTCGCTTGCGTGACGACGACGGTAATTTTCTCTTGCGTCGAATGTGCGCGGACAGCCGGAAACAGATTAGATTTTTCTAACGCCTTTCTTTGAAGTCGAAGGAGGCTTTTGTTTGCTTGGGCCAGTGGTTCGTCTGCCTGCTCGTCAAATCTTGTTCGGCCTTGGTCTTTGGCCTGTTGTCGAGCCAGATCATCGGCTCGTGACTGGTTTTTATTGAATGCTTTCTCCGCGACCTGATTTATCAATCCAAAACTAGAGTTCGTCCCGGCGAAAGAAGATTGGAAATTTGCATCGACTTGCGTGTCAGTCCAACGCACTCCATCCAACCCGATGAAAATATGTCGATCTGCCGAGAGAGTTCCATATGAATTTGTGAACACTTGAATTTTACCCTGCTGAACAAACGCCCCCGACGCAATGTTCGCGTCTAATCGCAACTGGGCTTGAATCTGGTTCGGGTCGTCAATCAACTGTAACGAAACGTTCCCATTGGTCTCCGTGCACCCGCGAACCAATCGGCCAAATGCGTTTTGGCGAATGGGTGAACGGTCAGAAATGGTTTGTCCGATTAGATCACCAATCAAGTTGCCATGAATGGAAAAATAAGCATTGGGATGCGAATACATAGCGCGAATTGCGGTGACCAACGAGGGCGATTGGCCAGCGGCATCGAGCCAACCCAGTGTCTTCCCAAGACTGCCCCTAGCGGCGCGACTATCGTCGGGCCTGTAGATGCCGACCAAGTCCTCTTCAATGTCACCGAGGCGCCCCAACAGATCCTCTTGAAGGTTTCCAGAGGTCCCGTGAAAATAGCTGCGACTGAATTTTTTCAGCGAAGCTGCTGCGCTTACGAAGTATGGGTCGCCTTTTCGAAGAGCGTATTTCTCGAAAACAAGCTCATACTTTCGTAATTGCCTAGCGGTTTTGGATCGCTGTCGGAGACGAGGCAAGTCAACTTTTAAAACTTTTTGTCTACGTTCACGCAAAACTACTTTCTTAGCTTCGAGATTCTTTTTAACAAGCTCCAGTTCCTTAAGCGATTTTCCCGCTTGATCCTCACTTGGGCCGTTGCCGATCAGTTGTTGCTCAGAAAATTTGCCAATTTGAGGAGCATTTAGGATCAGATTTTCGGAACTGATATCCAATCCTTGTTCGGTAGCATTTGGTTGTTCAGATTCTTCATCGTCTTCGGGTCCGGGGACGATTGGAATTGCATCAATCTCTTTAACGACTTTGTCGATATCGGCTTGAACGTCGCGGATCATCGAATCGATTTTTCCGACGGACACTTCGGGCGCGATTTCAATTTCCAATCCTTGCAGATAAGATTTAATCGTATCCAATTTCAAGTCGTAAAACAGCAACGCTCGCTTTCGACTAGGAATGGTAGCGCGATAATAACGAATCAAAGCGTCGATGTCGGCAATCGCTTGGTCACGTTGCTGACTCATCACTTCAACCGAACCGGCAGCGAAGCTGAATTTAGCCTCGACTAGCAGTTGTGGAATGCTACGCTGACGACTGCCTGCCAACCGCACGATTTGATTGTCTAGCGCCGTCTTCACGTCTTGAAAAACTGGATGATTCAAACCAGCAGCATTGCTGTGAAACCGGGATTGAATATTCTGTAACACTGCTAGGTCTGCATGGTTACCACGTGCAGCTTGATTGTTCAATTGGCTCAGTAACAAGAATTGCTGCCAACCTTCTCGTTCGGCACTACCGTAGAGCCAAAAGTTTAGTTTTTCTACAGCGACCTCCAGCTCTTTTGTTTCACCCAGAGCGCCTGAAGCACGGGCAGAATTTAGTATCGACAGTGAACTAATAAACACAGCGCCGATGAGAAAAATCGGTAGTAGTTTACTGAGAACGAAGCGAGGTGCGGCGAGGAGGATTGATTTCACAGTACTTATTTTTGTTTTATCAGGCAGTTGAATCAAGTTGGAATCACGTTGAGGTCGCAAATAGAGTTGAAGCTGAAACTTCCGCCCTTAAAACGCACCCACAAGTCAGCGTATACGTTAAACTGAGGTTGCAGGTCCGTCGAGCAAAGTTACTGTGGATCGAGCGAAAATGTAAATTAAACCTACCCCTTTTCCCGATTTGGCGGTTGTTTTAGTATGAAGGCTGAGCTGGTCGGCCAGTTATGAACCAGCTGTAAGGTCGATCGGCGGCTTCTTAAGGCTATTTTTGTAAATGTAAGCGACTTCGCTTCGGAGCAGATTTGATGGAAGATTCAGTTAACGAACGCGGAAACTTGATGGAGTCGTTGTTTTTTCAACGCAGAGACCAAGCGTTGCTGCAGAAAATTCGAGACAATCGAAAAAACCAAGAGGCGATTGACCAGTTAGTCGACGCCAGCGGCCTCAAAGATCGCGCCGTTTTAGAGGCACTGATCAAAGCAGGCGTTACAGCCGACTCGCTGACCGCGTTGGCTGTAATCCCATTAGTGACCGTCGCTTGGGCAGATCGGGAGATACAAGACAATGAGCGAACAGCCATTTTGACTGCTGCTGAAAGCTCAGGTATCGCCAAAAATTCACCAGCCAGTGAGTTGCTGAACGAGTGGCTTAAGGATCGGCCCGATGACGAACTGCTTGCTGCTTGGAAAGGTTATATTGCAGCAGTTAAAGAGACTGTTGAACAGACAGCGTTTGGGCAATTGAAAACGAGTGTGCTGGGCACTGCCAAAGCGGTTGCTGAATCGGCAGGAGGGATTCTTGGTTTTGGGAACAAGACTTCTGAAGTCGAACAGAAGGTATTGGAAGATTTAGCGTCCGCTTTTTAACGAACGCCAGTATCACTTAAGTCGTCTTCAGGGTGGTCCGCAGCTTTAATTAAAGTTACTTTAAATTCGGCAACTAATTTGAACGCCTCCGCGAACTCGAGAATTTATTACGAGCTTCAACCAATTTTTCAAACATCTCAGTGGTGGCACGTCGGGCTGATTTGGTTTGGAGTCTTTGCGTTATGCACGTTCGCAATTTGGATGATTCGTCGAGACAGCCACGAGTTGCCAAACGCAATTCGTTGGACGCTTAGCTTGTTGCGATTATTTGCAATTGTTTGTGTCGTAACTTATCTGTTGAATCCAGGACAAAGAAGCGAATCGAGGTTGATCACAAATTCTCGCCTAGCGATCTTGATCGACAATAGTTTGAGTATGGGACTGCCTGCGTATCCCTCTAAATCCCCTAAAAAGATGACTCGTATGGAGTCAGTGACTCAATGGGTAGCTGGCGACGATCAATTGGATCAACTTCGACAACAACACGATTTGTCGATCTACCGTTTCGGTGACACCGCTACGCCGATCCCACTGGTGACTTGGACGAAGGAACAGTCGGCTCCAGTTCCGGCCATCACAACGGATTTGGCGTCGACTCGATCTTGGCAATCAACCGTTTTGCCGGCTTTGGCCTGGCTGTTTTTAGCTCTCGCAATTGTTTTCGTCGTATCTTGGATGATGGCGATGTTGGGAAGCCTAACGGTCAATCGTAGTTGGCTGCTGATGTCGTTTGTTCTTTCGTCATTATTTACGTTGATACTTACCGGGGTTGTCGACTTAGCCGATCCAGAACAAACGGTTTGGGATTCGCTTCGGTTTTCGCGCGAACGCTCGGACGCGAACGTGCAAAGAGTAGTTCCAGTCGCAGACGAGACCCCATCGCGTGAACGAGATGACGACGCACAAGAAGACATCGTCTGGGCTGATGAACTGCGGCCTCAAGGAACTTCGACAACCATCGGGGCCGCTATTCAATTCATCATCAACAAGGAACGTGGCGGTCCTTTGGCTGGCGTGGTCGTAATCTCTGACGGACAATCCAACAGTGGGTTGCCGTTACCAGCAGCGGTAGCGGCAGCCGAAAATGCGAACGTGGCAGTTTTCCCAGTGGGAGTCGGATCAATTGAGGTCCTTAAGAACATCGCGATTGCCGATCTTCAAGCGCCGCCACGTGTTTTGCCTAACGATGATTTTAAGTTGGCCGTTGTTTTGAAATCGTTTGGTTTTGAAGATCGTCAAGTGCGTGTCACCTTAACCTCGACTGCTGACGAAAAAGAATCACTTCCCAATGGCGAAACGGCGACTGAGACGATCGAAGACGAAGCGACTATCGAACTATCCGGCGATGGAACGCCGATCCCGCTTGAGTTCGACTTGCGCGCCAAAGTCGAAGGCAAACGTTGGTACCGAGTCCAAGTCGAAACGTTGGAAGGTGACGCCAACGTCCAGGACAACACAGCCGAAACGGTCGTTAATGCGATTCAAAGGGAAACGAAAATCATGTTGATTGCCGGCGGACCCAGCCGAGAGTTTCGGTTTTTGCGAAATCAACTTTACCGTGACGATAACTTTTTGTCGGACGTATGGCTGCAATCTGCTTCCCGCGGTGCTGATCAAGAGTCTCACCGGTTGCTGGAAGGGTTTCCTGAGACTGCGGAGGAGCTGTTTGAGTACGACTGCATCATCGCTTTTGACCCTGACTGGCGAGAGTTATCTGACGAGCAGACCGAGAACCTTGAACGATGGGTGGCGGAGAAAGCTGGCGGATTGATCTTAGTGGCTGGTCCCGTCAACACCCCCGAGTGGACTCGACGACCTCGTGGCGATGAAGCAATTGACCGGATTCGCGATCTCTATCCAGTCGCGTTCTTCAATCAAGGATCGGCACGACTTAAGCTTGGCCGCTTCGGTGGTGATAAAGCCTATCCACTATCTTTCACTCGTGAAGGTAGAGCATCTCGCTATTTGTGGCTGGGTAATTCGGCCGCTGAAAGTTCGGTGACTTGGGGGCAATTTGAAGGCGTGTTCGGCTATTATGCCGTCAATGAACCTAAAGCCGGTGCGGATGTGCTGGCTAATTTTTCGGACCAATCAACGGCTGTTAATGGTGTTTTTCCGATATATTTGGCGAGTCATTTTTATGGCTCCGGACGAGTGTTTTTCCAAGCGAGTGGCGAGATGTGGCGGGTTCGCAGCGTCGAAGTCGATTTCTTTCAAGACTACTACGACCAATTGATCCGCTGGGCGTCTCAAGGTCGATTGATCCGAGATTCGCAAAGAGGCGTTTTATTGACCGATCGAGAGCGCTGTTGGGTAGGTGACCAAATTCGCGTACAAGCGATTTTAAAAGACAGCCAAAATGACCCGTTGATGGGTGAATCGGTGATCGCAAGCCTCGTTTGGCCAGACGGAGGAAGTAAGAATATCGAACTTCGCTCGGCTGGTGCAGCAACGCGCCCAGGGACATTTGATGGCGTATGTGTGGTAGACCAAGAGGGCGATTATCAGGTAGTTTTGCCTATCCCAGATTCTGCAACCAATGATGTTTTGGTCAAAACATTTAAAGCATCAATTCCAGATCTAGAAAAGCTGAAGCCTCAACGTAACGATTCCGCCTTACAAGATCTGGCAGACCGAACTGGTGGTCACTACTTTGTGGGCATGGAGTCACTTACTGAAACCGAATCGAGCCCTGAATCACTCCCAGCTTTGATCCCACCGCAGGACCAAGAGACGTTTTTGACAGGAACGCTTAATCGAATGTTTCAAAAAAAGTTAATGATATGGCTACTGACGTGGTTTGTGTTCGCGATGAGTGTGGAGTGGATCACCCGTCGCTGTCATAAACTTTCCTAGCCCACTGGTAGTTTACACAAGGCCAAAGCAGCTGACTTCAGGATTGCAATGCTCGTTTTTTTCAAACGTTACCGGATGCAGTTCGATTTACGAAATCATCGTTTCGACGAACTGACACCGCCTCCAAATTTTCGCTTGCTGGAATGGAAGCCACAACTGATAACTGCCCACAGTGTTGCGAAATTTCGCAGTTTTCGCGACGAGTTGGATGTCAACGTATTTCCATCGTTGGGGAACCCTGACGGTTGCCGAAAATTAATGAACGAAATTTCAACACGTAGTGATTTTGTACCTGAGGCGACTTGGCTTTTGGCGCACGCGGATCCTGAACGTGAATCCGTAGTAAACTGTGGCACCGTTCAAGGCGTCATGGATGGCCCAAGTCTCGGCGTGATTCAAAATATCGGCGTCGTGAAATCCTACCGCGGACTAGGACTCGGCTCGTTGATTATATTCAAATCACTAGAAGGGTTTCAAAAAGCAGGCGCCAAAGTGGTTTCACTGGAGGTCACAGCTCATAACAGTGGTGCGATTAAATTGTACCAGCGACTAGGGTTTGAAACAAAAAAGATCGTTTACAAAATAGTTGAAGTACCTGACCCATAAATGCGATCGTGTGTTCTAACCTACGTCAAACATCAACTCGATTGCCCAGATTCAAATCGACTTGTGTGACTCACGCCAACGCAATAATCTGCTCAACCAATTGACGATCACTAAGACCGTCGATCTTTAATTGGTTCATCGGTGGTCGTGGCGATTTTGAAGCGGCGTGCAGGTAAGTTCGGTCATAGTAGGCCAGCACGATCTCAATTGCGGATTTAATTTGTCCTGATTCGATCGCCTCGATTGCGGCTTTAGCTAAATCAAAACCGAGCCGTTTTCGAATCGCTTGCACCGACTCACAGAGCTTACTGGGTGACAAGTCGCCATAATCTTCCAGTAAATTCGCCACCCTCGCTTCAGCTTTCAAATCGATGAAGACAGCGGATGAATTTTTTAATTGCTTCACGAAGGTAGGCGGAACGACGACAGTCCCGATGCGATTCCCTTCATCCTCTACCCAAATCCGCGATGCATTTCTATTTCGGTCTAGCTCGCCAAACAACAGATTTTCAAAATGTTCGGTCGTGGGCGGCGGGTTTTGGCCGATTGCACCAAAGGCTGATCCACGGTGGTTTGCAAGCCGTTCCAGATCAATCACGTGTTCACCACGTTCAGCCAACAGACTTAGAATGCGAGTCTTACCTGCACCCGTCAGCCCACTGACCACCTTCAGCGGCCATTTTTGAGAAAAGCTAGTTCGAGCCAGAGCGCGAAAGGCTTTATAACCACCAGTCAGAATTTTTGCCCGCAAACCAGCGGTTTCTAGCAGCCAGTGCATCGACCTGCTGCGCATTCCACCTCGCCAACAGTGAATGAATATCCGATCCTTTTTCCCGACTGCCATCGTCCGAGCCGTTTTAGCTAAGCCTGCCATCTTCGGGCCGACTATCGAAAGGCCTCGCAGTACAGCATCGTCTCTACCGGAATTCTTAAAGATCGTTCCAACTTCCGCGCGTTCGTCATTATCAAACAACGGCAAATTAACGGCATCAGGAATATGTCCTTGCTCATATTCCCCCGGTGAACGCACGTCCAACAGTAAAGCGTTACGAGACGCCTGCCAAAAGTCGGCGGCCGAAAGCTCCTGGCAAGACGAATCAAGCTCGCCTGATGCTAAACCGGTAATCATTTGTTTGGATACTAATTTTAATAGTGACGCGAGCGGAACCACCAAGCGTAGATTGAAGCAGGGGCGTTCGTCTACCCCCCTGCCAAAAGCGGCAATCAACATATGATATCAATGCGAGGTACACTATGTTCAAAGGCCGTGCTCAACAGACCCATTTTTCGCAGATTCGATATTGTCTGTCATGCAATAAAAAAACAACCATAGACAACTTGCCTATGGTTGGGTGAGATTATTCAGATGTGTCAGCAAAATCCCAAGGATTTCCGGCTCTGAAGCCAGAGCCCCGGTAACACCTTTTTTGAAAACGTATTGCGATGTTGCTTAACGCAACTGTTCAGTGCCGTCAAGGTTCTCAAGAGTGATGTTGTCGAAACGACCTG
>CAZHCH010000081.1:0-14433 GCA_964530985.1 uncultured Pirellulaceae bacterium
TCGAACTCGAAAACGTCTTCAATGTTGTTTGGCGAACGTGTTGGCAATCGTCTGCGCTATTCGTCACGATCGCGATCCTCGTCTTTGTCGCGCGGGATCGTATTGCGCCGAAGTGGAAGTTTCTCCTGTGGGGATTGGTTCTTTGCCGCTTGGCGATAATGGTGACTCCGCCCAGTTCGATCAGCGGGTTTAACCTGTTGGCGTTTGACTTACCTGTGGCCAGTCGTAGCGACAATGCTACGGGTGACGAGAACGCAGCCTTAGCAGCCACTGTCCAGAAAGACTCAGCCGATCGAGCTTCAGAAATTCCAACCAAAGCAAACATAGAACCATCTTGGCAGCCGATCGCACCGGTTGGCGACGTGAAAGGCGCAGGTGCTGAGCCGCAATCGACTGCGGAAAATGTGACGACACAGGCGCCACGACAGTCATCGGGCAAAACGTGGATCCTCAGCGTATGGCTGGCCGGGTTTTGCGCGGCGATCGCTTACCTGATCACCGCGCAACTGCGACTACGGAAACAAATCAACGAGTGTTGTACAGCGATGGACGAACGTCTGCTCACGATGTTGGACTCGCTTTCGGAGGACTTTAAGATCCGTCGTACGCCAAAACTGCTAATCTCGCCGCGCATGACCAGCCCTTATACTTGCGGAATTTGGCGACCAACGATCGTACTGCCTGAGTATGCGATTGCGACTCTCAGCGACGCCGAGCTGCGCTGCGTGCTGGCACACGAATTGGCGCACATACACCGACACGACGTGCTTATTCAGTGGTGCGCGATGGCGATCAGTTCGTTTTACTGGTTCCACCCGGCGGCCTGGTTGGCAACACTTCAAATGCGACGGTGCCGCGAAGGCGCTTGCGATGAACTCGTACTGCAACGACTTGGTGAATCACGTCGCGAATATGGCCAGGCGTTGCTGCAAATGGCTGACCACCTCCGTGCGCCGGTGCTCGTGCCAGGGCTGTGTGGGTTGTTTGGATCTCGCCAACCAATCCGTGAGCGAATCCAACGCGTTAACAATTTTCGACAGATGTCGCCATTCGCAAACGGTCTGGCAATTGCCGCCATGTTGCTCATCATCGCGATCGGATTGACAGACGCGACGCCCCAATCGCTTGCACAGGAAAATTCAGTTTCGGAAACTGGCAATACAAGCGTTAATGCCAAAGCCGCCAAGGATCGAACGCTTGCAGGAAAGTGCGTTCGTGATAGTGATCAGTCGGCGGTAGCGGACGCCAGAATTGTTTTGTACGAAATGCGTGGCCTGCTCGAAGAATTCACAAAAGTCGCTGAAACCACTTCAGACGAAGAGGGGAAATTCGAATTCAAAAACCTGCGACCGATATCGCAGCATCATTTCGACAAGCGGCAGTTCGCCATGATCGCCTACGCAGATGGCTTGGGACAACCATTCGTCAACCCGATCTCTAATGCCGGAGACTTGAACAAGCCACAGACGATCTGGTTTAACAAAGGACCAGTCACGATCCCCGGTCGAGTCGTAGACGAGCAAGGCGATCCGATCATCGGCGCCATCGTACAAATGAGCAGCGGTATTGATGCAGAGGACATCGGTGCAGTGATGGCGACAACGGACAAACAGGGCGAGTTCGTACTCAATGGCGCTGCAGTCCTTGACAATCCAAGCGAAACAGGGTCGACGGTTCTCCGCGTCCGGCACCCCGACTTTATCGACGACTACGTTCAAAAGAAATCAATCAAGCATTCGGTCATCACGCTCAAGAAGAAGGACTGTGTCGTCCACGGCACTGTCATCGATGAAAAGTCGAGGCAACCCATTGCGGGCGCCATCGTTTCGGCCATTCCGTTTGAGCCCAGCGACAACATGAGGAAGGTACACGTCAAAACCGACGACAACGGGAGCTATGAGTTAAAAGTCGTACAGGGAAAGTACAAGGTCATCCTCAACGACGATATGCATCGCGTGGCCAAAGCGCAGGTCGTGTTGTGCCGTAGGCAGGAGAAACCGCACGAACTGCCACCCTTGGAAGCCCAGGAAGGCGGCTGGATTGTGGGAAAGATCCTCAACACGAAGACGAACCAACCGGTTGCGTTCTACCCGGGATTCCCAGACTTGCGACTCTGCGTGGGGCTCTTTGGACCCAATCGACCAATCGGTGACCTGATCAACACGGAGTATCTCGCAGAAGTCGATGACGATGGAACCTTTCGCATGCGAGCGTATCCAGGCGAAAACTATCCATACGTCTGTAACATGCAGTGCTCACGTAATACGTTCACCACAATGAAACAGCCGGCCGTGATTGTCGAAGCGGGCAAAGAATCCCGTTGGGATATCCCGTTCACGCCCAAACCGATGCCAGCCGAAAAAATGGCCGAAGCGCAAAAGGTCCTCAATGCGCTTCCCAAGGAAACGGACGCCCGGGTTGCGGGAATCATTGAAGAGTTTCGAAAACTGAATCATACCGTCGATGAGTGCGAAACCTGGTGTCTGTTGTTGAAGGAATTGGTAGAAATCGGCGAACCTGCCGTGCCTGCACTTTGCAAAGAGTTCGAAGACACCGACCAGCAGCGAATGATGCGGCGATTGGCATTCGCACTACGAGCCATCGGAGACCCGAGGGCGGTTCCGACGCTGATTCGCGTTTTACCTAAAACGCTACAGCCACCGATGAGCGATTACGGATTGATCGTAGAGAGCGTCGATCTGGCGCGCTTCATGCGCACTCATCAGAAGGAGGGTGGACGAGACGGTGGGAAGCACTTCGGTTTCGGCCGACCAGTTCGTGAACTCGCGTGGGCCCTGGAAAAACTGACTGGTCACAAGCGGGCCTATGACTATGTGACCGTCTCTAAGAGCAAGGATCTTCGCGCACTCGCGAAGCAGGAAAAGCTCTACTACGACACGGCTCGTGGCTGGGCGGATTGGTGGGAAGCAAATTGGAAATCATCGGGAGTCGACAAAGAATACAGCAAAGTCAATTTGCCGCCGCTGGTTCCAAGAGAGCTCGGCGACTATCCAAAAGGATTGGAGATTACAGAGAACGCCCAGTTAGACAACGGCATCAGCGGACACATTTTGACGCCGGTCGGCGATGCGGATACTAGCGCGACTTTCTTTTTGGATCTCGATACGGGAAAAGCTCTGACATGGCCCAAAGAGAAGTTGCCAACTTTGGATGCGTCGGAGCAAGTCGTGAGGCAAGCTTCGGAATGGGCTGCGGCCAATGGCGCCGATCTCCTTTGCACGACTCTTGAAGAAGGCACGAAGAACTATGCGCTGCTGGGCGTCAACATGCAGTTGTGGGAGATCGATTCGTTGGATGCCAAAAACATCGAAGAGTTTCTCAAGAAAGGCGAATTGCCAAAAGGCAAGCCGATGAAACAGCCGCTTCTGTTGCCCCTGGGGCAAGGCCCGGACGCGGCGGCGACAAAAATCGGTTCGAGCTTCCTGTATGTAACTCGCGACCAAGGGCTGGGTGTGATCACGATCATGGACATTGTGACTGAGGCAGAAGACACCATATTCGTCGGCATCTCTGCGCCCAAGGGAGTTGGTTTCTACCGTGGCGTGAAGATAAAATACTGGACCATTGCAAGATAGTTCGCGGCCAGTGGGCCGACGGCGCTAGGCCGCTTTTGTTAAATGTAGCGGCGCAAGCCGCCCCCGTGACGCACTTAAACGACCGGAAACCCGAGGGCTTGCGCCCTTCGGCTACGAATTGGTGGCTGGTTTTGAATCTACTCAATATCATCAGCTTTGTAGAAAGCCGGTTTGTGCGGCTGGACGCCGAACTTTTCGTAATTGAATCCTGACCTGAGCGGTTTGTACGGACCGACAATCTCAACCGACCGGTTGGCATCGATGGAATCCTCCAGCCCCATTCCCCAATACACGATGCTGCGAGCAAGGTCGAACACGATTTCGCGTGGAGCTGAAATTTCGATCGAAGTTTTAATGGTCGGCATGCGGTTAGCCACCAAAAACCAAACCGCTGCTAGTGTAAGATGAACCGAAGTTGTTCTTTAATGTGACGACTTGATCAAGTGCATTCAAGAATTGCCGATCGTTAAGTTCTGCCAATGGATGTAGGAACGCGGACCAAATTACTTCGTTGTTGATGCAGTATCTCGCATCAAGTGCTCGGTCGTAGTTGGCTTCCAGCAAAATCTGCAGTGTGTCACTAGGCACGGAAGCAAGTTCTATCACCGGTGACATGATACGCATTCGATTGTGAGATTCGTCGGTGATCACAAATGCGATGGAATCTTCAACTTCGAATTTCCAAAACCCAAGCTGGTCTTCGTGGACCTGAGTGACAGCTTTACGGATTAGCACGCCGAGTTGTTTGTTGTTCATGCCAGCTGGCGCAAACATCGTTTGCTCCGAGTTAATGTAAATATCAGCGGCCAAAGAGCCGTTTGACAAACCGCATGAAGTAGTTGCGGTTTAAACTATTAACTAATTTTGACGCGATGTCAAAGTTTTTCTGAGCGTAGCAGGGCTCGCCAGAGTTCAGGTCTTTGGGATCCGCTTCCCGAAGTCTGGCGACATCGGCTACACTAGTGACAGGATGTGAACGAGGGGGATTGTCTTAACCGCGTTTACCGCTCAACTCAAGAATCACACTTTGCCATTCAAAACCGGGCACGTCGTACTCAGCGAGAACTTTGACATCGACTTTGTCCAGTACGCCGGATTCGTCCGCTTCGGCCTTTTCTTCGACCCACTTTGGGCCTTTGATTGCCAACAACTTTCCGATCGATGGCCAGACTTTTTCAAACCAAACACCAAATTTCTTCAGCGGCCCAACTGCTCGAGCCACGGTGAAGTCATAGCGGAAATCTTCTAGTAAGTCCTCTGCCCTGCACTGGTAAATTTCAATTTGCAAACCAATTTCTTCGGCAATCGCGCCAAGGGCGTTCGCTTTTTTTCCAACCGAGTCCGTTAGTGACACTTGAAGATCCGGGCGGATAATTGCCAATACCATCCCAGGGACGCCACCACCGGAACCAACGTCGAGTACCTCAGCACCTTCGGGGATTAGTTTGGCGAGTTCTATCGTGTCAACTAAATCGCGCGAGACGAATTTGTCGTAGCTGGTATGTCGAGTCAGATTAATTTCTTTGTTGATCTCCCATAGCGCATTGCAATAGTGCTTCAGCAACGGGTAAGCGTCGTCGGAGATTTCAATTTCGTATTGATCGAGAGTTTTTTTGAGACTTGCCACAGTGATGGTTTTAGCAGTTAGTTGCTTCAGTATTTTGGTTGCGTATCGTAGCCCAAATTCAAGAAATTAGCGACTGCCAACGATTCGAAAATAAAAACATGAGAAGCCTTTGGCGGTTGCTGTATTCGCTGTTGGGCTAGGTTTTCCGATCAAATTCGATTCGGAGTGCGGTAGGCGGACGCGATTGGGTTGATTTTGTCGCAGTCTCGGGGGTGTCGCGATTTGGAAGCAAAGTAACGCGGAACGCGGCCTAGCGTTTACGGTTGAGGGATTTTGATTCCCATCTCGTTCATTAGCATTTTCATGTCTTCCCAAGCGTGGGTTTTGGCAGACGAAGTGCGTAGCAAGTAAGTTGGGTGGTAAGTGACAAGGACTTTGCTGCCACGGTACGAATGAAATCGTTTGCGTAGTTTTCCGATGGACAGGTTCGTATTTAAGAGCGTCCTGGCTGCCACGCTACCCATACAGCAAATGAATTCGGGTTGAATGATGTCAAGTTGTCGTTGGCCATAGCTCCAGCAATTTTCTAGTTCGGTCGCTTTTGGATTTCGGTTTTTTGGTGGGCGACATTTGATCGTGTTCAATAGATAAACCTGTTCTCGCTTGAGCCCACAGGCCAGCAGGATTCGGTCAAACATATCGCCAGCAGCACCTTGAAAGGGCAGTCCGGATGCGTCCTCGTCTTCACCGGGGCCTTCGCCAATGAAGACCAGCCGTGATTGGGGGTCGCCTGAGCCAAACACTGTGTTGGTTCGGTCGTCACTCAACTGCGGGCACCGGACGCAGCTGGCGACTTCTTGCTGAATCACGGTCAGCGCGGTCTCTCGTTGGTCGGGTGGGGTCGGCGTGGGATAGACGGCGCCTTGGGTTACTACAGGTTCAAGCTTGGCCGCTGCGGAGGGTGTAGCTAAAGAGCTGGTAACTGCCGGCGTCTTTGTAACCGCTTTGGCGGCCGCTGCTGGGATTGACGGCTGCTGGCTGGTTGGCTGAGTTGACGTTTGGGAGGTGATTTCGGTTGGCTGAACGGGAGCGATGGCCGCGGGTGACGGTTGTGGGGAGTCGGTTGCGATGTCAAACGATTCGCCTTTTCTAGCCGGTAAAATCGTCACACCGAACTCTTTTAGGCCGCTCAAATGTTGAGCCAATGCCAGTTGAAGGTCGATCGGATCATCGTTTGATTCGTTGTCTGCTGAAAGATTGCTGACTTTTGTCATTGAAGCGGACTTTGGATGTGATAGATGAAGGGCGATCGAGTATCATTTGGGGCCAAAGAACCTCGCTCTTGTGAAGCAATTTTTACCAAACCTATTCGCTTTTTTCCACAAGCATCTCAAGCAATTTTAGCTGACCTACGATATGGCCCTCCCTCAAATTTCAATCATTGGCCGCCCAAATGTTGGTAAATCGAGCATCTTTAATTGGCTCGCGGGCCGCCGCTTGGCGATTGTCGACAATATGGCCGGTGTGACTCGCGATCGTATGACGTTCATGTTGGAACACGGAGATCGGTATTTCGATATCGTCGATACCGGCGGGATCGGCATCAACGATGTTGATGAACTGGATCACGAGATCGAACATCAGATCGCCATCGGTATTCAGTCCGCTGATGTGCTCATGTTTGTTGTCGACGCGAAGGACGGCCGCACGCCGTTGGATGTAAAGGTTGCCGAACGTCTGCGTGGCGTGGACAAGCCCGTTTTGTTGATCGCCAATAAATGCGACGGTGAGAACTGGGAAATCGAAGCCAATGACTTTTTTAAATTGGGTTTTGGAAAACCGCTTTGTGTCAGTGCATTAAACAATCGCCGTAAAGGTCACTTGCTGGACGCGATGTTGGAGTCGTTACCAGACCAAGCCGAAATGGACGCTCGTGAAACCGCCGATCCAGAAATGAAATTTGCTTTGGTCGGACGGCGTAACGTCGGTAAGAGCACCTTCATAAATTCGTTGGTGCAACAAGATCGAATGATTGTTAGTGAGGTTGCTGGAACGACCCGAGACAGTGTCAACGTCCGGTTTGAGCTAGATGGAAAAACGATGGTCGCAATTGACACGCCTGGACTGCGACGAGGAAAGAGTGTGCGGACGGATATTGAGTTTTATGGAACTCATCGAGCTCATCGGTCGATTCGATATGCTGATGTTCTGTTGATGATGTTTGACGCTAGCCAACGGATTTCAAAAGTCGACCGACAGCTGGTAAGCTACATCGAGGCAGCGTATAAGCCGTGTATCTTTGTCGTCAATAAATGGGATTTGATGGCTGAGCACATGCCGACGGAGCGTTGGGCTGACTACATCAATGATAATTTCACCACGATGTGGAATGCGCCGATTGCATTTACAACAGGTCTAACGGGACAGAATATACAGCGGTTGATGAGTCATGCGGTAATGCTGTACAAACAATCTCGTTCTCGAATCAGTACGCCCAAACTAAACAAGATCATTAAAGAAGCCTTGATTAAGCACCCACCGCCGATGGCTTCGAACAAACGGCGCCCGCGAATCTACTACGCAGCACAGATTGGAATCGAACCGCCAACGATCATGCTCAAATGTAATAATCCGGAATCGTTTAGCAAAACTTACCGGCGATATTTGTTAGGGGTTTTGCGTGATTCGTTGGACTTCGGAGAGGTTCCGATCCGACTTGTGCTTGAACGTCGCTCTTCTTCGGATCCTCATCAATCAATTGAGGAATCGGTACGTTGAGCGTTGCACACTTAGTCAGAGTTGGATTGATGGGGTCGGTCGGCAAATTTGTGGCGGTTGATTCGTGCGTGTACGCTCGGGATTCGGATGTTATTTGCCGTACTGATCGTGGTTTAGAAGCTGGGCAAGTGATTTGTGATCTTCCTGAGGGCGACTCTTTCGACCCGAATTCAGATTCGACCGATGGATCAATTTTACGTCCGACGACGCCGGAAGATCAGCTGATTCTCGATCGGCTTGACCGGCATCGCGATAAAGCTTTTTTTGCTTGCCAGCAATTGTTGAAAGAAAACGGATTTAAGAATGTGTTGGTCGACGTAGAGCACTTGTTTGATGGAGAATCTGTATTCTTCTACTTCTTAGGGAAACCGGATCCCGCGTTGGAAACGCTCACTGAGCAACTCGCTGATACTTATGATCGCAAAGTTCGATTTAAAAAATTCGCTGAATCGCTCGCCGAAGGTTGCGGCCCCGAATGTGGTACCAAAGAAGGCGGATGTTCCAGCAGTGGCTGCGGATCGTGTAAGTTGAGTGGTAGTTGCGGAAAATGATAGAGCGGTAACGCTTGTTTGAGATTGCGAGCGGTAAAGTCTTGTCAAAAACTAGAATGTCGTGCTTGAGTCACCCGCTTTTCGGCTTAATGAACGCTATTCCCATTAGCTGAGTCGGTCTCCTAACATAGCGAGTGCGAAGTTGCATGTTATTTATCAATGGGGCCGATGCCGATCGAACGCAACCTAGGCCAGAAGAATGTAGTGAACCGCTTCTGTTGTGATCTTAGATGATTTCTTGCTAGCATTTGTGGGGTGTTAACTTGAATCGGTTCTGTCGATATCACCACATCTAGGTGGTGGAATTTTTCGGGTGGAATGAATTAGTCTAGTTTTGCGTGCGTTTAGGTGGCGAATAAGGGAATGTTCTATCTCACCGATGTTGGAGTTCCGTGTGTCAGCTTTTCCAAAATTAGAATTTTCCGTGCTGCTTTTTGGTTTGTCAGGAGCATTTTTAATTACGGGACTAGCAAATGCGCAAACTGACGATGCAAAAAGTTCTACTGAAAATATCGAACAGGCATTGAGTGCTGAACTGCCGACATTGCCGATTCTGCCTCCACGTTTGTCCGCGATTTCAGACTCCGAACAGCTCCGACTTTCTTCCCCTATAGACGCTGCCGATGAATTCAATTTTGAAGATCAAGGCAAATTTGATTCTCCAAACGATCGAAAATCGGAATTGCCTTTATCACGTGATACGAAGCAAGCTTTGGAGTTTCCAAAATCGGATTCGGATCAATCCGCAACAAATTTTGGGTGGGTGCTTCCAACAACACCGATTCCGGGTAAGCAGCAACTAGGTATCGAGGATTCTGTCCGTGTCGCGAAGGCCCGCATCACGGGGGTAGTTATAACGGAGCCTTGGGTTGCGAATAATACGGATGTGAAAAATATAGTAAACGGCAAAACGTATATCAATCCGTATGCCAATCCGGTTGAAGAAAGTCGCAGCGATTCACTGCCGATTCCACCCCGCCGTTTACCAAAGATTCAAGCTACGCGGCAACCTAATCCGTCCGCCAAGGCTGATTTGATTATCGAACAGCTGCGGGGAGATCAAGCTCAATCGAGTTTAGCTGCTTCCCTGCTACCGGAAGTGCCGCTAACACACTCACCAAATCAGATGTTCGGCGTGCCGAAATCGGAATCCGGCCATACTGCGCCGAATCTTCAATGGGCACTTCCAACAACACCAACAACTGGCCAACAGACGACGGGCGATGAGAATTCTTTTCGCGTTGCAAAGGCAATTCCTGTCAAACCAATAGGTTCGGATCTTCAGTTGGTAGGAGAAATTGACACGTCAAAATTTCCAACCAACATTCCGCAAGCGAATCCGGTACCAGTACACAACATAGATTCTCTGTTGTGGTGGAAAAATCAACTTATGTCTTCAGCTGCACCCGGTAGTGCCTTGCGATCGGTTGAAACGAATAGCTTGGTATATTACATGCTGCAGCGGTCGCCGCGCCTCCGAGCGGTGTCTCAGAATCCGCTGATCCAAGAGCAACGGATCGTAGAAGCTGAGGCGAGTTTCGACCCAGTTTCGTTTTTGCAATCTCAGTTTCAAGATCGTGTTGACCCCGTTGGTGATTCACTATCGGTAACCAACGACGGTACTAATTCTATAGATGAACACATTTGGACCGCTAATTTAGGGTTGCGCCGAAAAACACTCACGGGAGCCACGGTAGAGTTGAGTCAGCAGCTAGGGTTTCGAAACAGTAACTTAAACATTTTTAGTCCGCAGGATCAGGGAACCGCAACGCTCGCACTGAATGTTACACAACCATTATTGCGTGGCCGTGGCGAGTATATTAACCGCAGCCAAATTTTGATTGCACAATCGACTACGAACGCATCGTGGGATACGCTATCGATAGCGTTGCAAGATGAAATTCAATCTGTTGTTGACGCGTACTGGCGGTTGTATTTTGATCGTTGTGTTTTCCTGCAAAAGAAAATGAATGTTGAACGTGCACAACAGGTTTTTGAGAAGCTTGAAGGTCGAACAGGTTTTGATTCGCTGCCAAATCAAATTGCACGTGCTCGATCTGCAGTTCGGTCGCGAACGACAGAGCTCGCCAACGCACGGCGTGATATTCGAAATTCAGAGACGGATATCCGTCGTTTGATAGCAGATTCGAATTGGGCAGCTAGTCAAGCGGTGGAGCTACTGCCGATTGAGTTGCCAGAATTAGCGATTCCAGTCGCCGATTTGGAATACGTTGTCGTGACTGCGCTCAATAATCGCCCAGAGATTCGGGAGGCGGTCAAGCGTTCTAAGGTAGCGGCCATTCAACGTGACATTAGCGTAAACGACTTGTTGCCAGAATTATCGCTGTTGCTGGGAACTTATGTAAGCGCTCTCGAAGGTGAGTCTCGACTTGGCGATGCCTTTATAGATCAGTTTGGTAGCGTTAAACCAGGCTATTCAGTGGGGATTGAATTTGAATTACCAATTCGAAATCGAGTCGCCCGCAGTCGTTTGACTCAGCGAAAACTCCAACTAAATATAATCAAAGCTGAAATTGACGAAACAGTCCAAAACGTGATTGCGGAATCCCAGATTGCGCGACGCCGAGTGGTTTCCGCAAAAGAAACACTGGCTGCAACTGCCGAGGCAATTTATGCCGCTCGGTTGGATATGGATCAAAACGCCAGTCGCTGGGAATCGTTTGCTCTCGTTGAAGGCGACGTTGTCGAAGGACTGTCTCCGACTGTCGTGTTGGATCGTCTGTTGGATTCGCAAGAGCGACTAGCTGCGACGGAACTTGTGTACGCTGAAGCCGAGATGGAGTTGATGATTGCCGAGATCGCTATGCAGCGAACGATGGGCACTTTACTGACTCATAAGGCTGTAAATTTCAGTCGTGGTAGTACAGACGGCACGCCAACAATTGGCTTTGGTTCTAGCCAATAAATAATATCGGCCAGCTAAGCCGTTTCAGGTGTTAAGAGATCGTTTCAAAGGCCTCGACCAGTTGAGAATCTTCCGAAGCGTCAATCGTTCTCATGTCTAGCATGAGCCGGTCTTTTTGTACTCGTCCTATGATTGCTGGTTCGTTCTTTCGAAGCTTTTCTGCCAGCGAGTCAACTGAGCCATTATTCGCCGAAATAGATACACACCAAGTTGGGATTTGTTGTGTGGGTAGACTGCCACCACCTAACATTGACTGGTCCTCAGTAACTTCGCAGTCGCTAACCAGAGGCGAGTTTGTAATCTGCGCCGAAATTTTTTCAGCCCGCATTTTGAGATTGGCGATCGGCATCGAAAGCATTCGCAAAATTGGAACCTGCGTCATGACGGTTTCTTGGTCGCGGTAGAGCATCAGCGTTGCATGTAGTGCTGCCAAAGTCATTTTGTCGACACGCATCGCACGCATTAATGGGTTGGCGAGAATCGTTTTGATCCATTTTGATTTGCCAACGATGATGCCACACTGTGGACCGCCGATCAGTTTGTCACCGCTGAACAATGCAACATCGGCACCGTCATTCAAGCTGTCTTGAACAACCGGTTCATTCATCAAGCCAAATTGAGTGTAGTCGATCAGCGCGCCGGACCCCACGTCGTCAATCACAGGCAGCCCGTGTTTGTGAGCGATGGAAACCATTTCTTTAGTTGATACGTTTTTGGTAAACCCGACGACTTCGAAATTGCTGGGGTGAACTTTGAGCAGGGCACCTGTGTTCTCATTGATCGCACGTTCATAATCGGCTGGATGAGTTTTGTTGGTGGTCCCAACTTCACGTAGTTTCGCTCCGCTGCATTCCATGACATCGGGCAACCGGTAGCTGCCACCGATTTCAATTAACTGTCCCCGCGAGACGATCACCTCTTTTCCGGCGGCCATTGCCGAAAGTGTAAGCATGGTTGCGGCAGCATTGTTGTTGACGATGGTAGCGGCTTCAGCACCCGTTAATTCGCACAGCAATCGTTCAACCGCTTTGGCGCGTTGTCCTCGACCGCCTGACTTAAGATCAATCTCAACACTGGCGTACCCTCGCGAGATATTGGCGACTGCGTCGATCGTTTGTTTGGCCAATGGGGCTCGTCCTAACCCCGTATGTAGAATGATTCCAGTTCCGTTAATTACTTTTCGCAGATACGGGACTTCTTCAGCCTTTAAAAAGTCAGCGATCGAATTCGCCATCTCTTGGGGGCTGGGAACATTTATTTCGCCAGCTTTGTCAGCGACCTGCTGACGCAAGTCATCCAAAAAAGTACGAACGCCGTCCGCCACCACTGTGTGATTAACCGAATCAACAAGCTTCTTAAGCGGTTCGCTTTCTAAAAGTTGATTTACCGAAGGAAGGTTGCGAAAAATGTTTTGCATAGTAAGTCGAAATAATTCGTCACGGATCAAGAAAGAATTTGAACGGCACCAAGCCTATTGGCCAAAGTCACTCTAGGCAAGGGAATAGCCGGGGCAGAGCGAAACTGGCGACGTCAAGCGAAACCGTTGTCCTCATTTTAGCTATTTTAGCTATTGGTGTCGGGGTCGCGTTCCGAATTAACCTGTTTTTCGATTTCTTGCTGAGCATTAGGCATAAAACCGGACACTTCGAAGCGATTGTCCTTGCCGCTGGCAGCCACCCGACGTTCCATTTCTTTGGAGGGTTTGAAGGCAACGACGATTTTCTCGGGAACTTGCACTGAATCGCCGGTTGACAGATTTCGAGCTTGTCGCGCAGCACGCACTTTAAGATCAAAAACGCCAAAATTACGGAGTTCTACTCGCTGGCCATTGGCCAAAGACGCCAATACGGAATCGAACGTCTTCTGAACGATCTCGCGAACGGCAAGTTGAGTCATACCGGTTTCTTCGGAGATGGCTCTTACGATTTCTTTTTTGGTCAGTGACATAGTTCGGGTACTATTGCGAGTTACGCAAAACTCAATTCTGGCAAGATTGTCAGAAGCGAAGTGGATGAGTTTATAAATAGAGGTTGGACACGGTAAGTAGTTAATCTACGCACTAACTGTGATGGTCCATCTACATATGGCTTGGCTCCACTCTTGTTCCAGTAGGTTAAACGATAAGGCGAGGCAGCAAATAAGTCAAACTTATGATTAATGAGTGATGGGCCGGTGTTAGCTGTTTTTAATCAAAAGTCCATGGAAAAGGCCAAATCGAAACGCTTTTTTCAAATTGAATTTCGACGAAATTTAGGCCATGTAAAATTTGTCCTAGCTGTCCCGAGTTGGCTTTGACTCCAAGAGGCACGGTTGACAACCCCATCGAAAACGCGAGGAATTGGCAATACGCTTGCGAGACATTGATTGTTCGGCATAACCACAAGCGCCGTAAAAGACTGAAAATCAATCCGCCAAGAGGGCATTATGACGGTCGGTCAGAGCCTCAATTCAGTCGTGCTGAGCCGCCTTCTGGTATTGCGCAGTTGGTATGTCGTTTAGTTTCGGCAGCTATTTTAATGCTGTGTGCCGGTTCGATTTTGTGCTCTGCGAAGCCTGTTGAATTTGAATACGTCGGCAAAGCACTGCAAACCGAGGGAATGCATGTTTGGGGATCGTCGCCAGTGATCGGCCCCGATGGAAAGATACATTTCTTTGGTGCTGGGTTGATCGATATTGACATCAAGGGTAGTGAGGCATTATTGAATGCTCAAAAGAACTTGCTGCAGAAGATTCAAGACGTCAGCGATAAAAAAACGAAGGTCAGCTATTTTAAATACGATTGGACGCTCAATTTACAAGCAAAGCCTGGAACGACACCTCCTAAAACTAAAATAAAAAAGGCTGGCTCAAATCGAGCCAGCCTTTTTACTTGTTTTACAACTCAGTCGAGTCAATCAGGCAGCTGTAGCTGCCTTACGATATCGACTCAGGCCAATGCCTTGGCCTTGAGTCACCGCAGAGATGAGCTGTTCTCTGAGCTGTAGTTTCACTGCCTCTTCATCGATGGCAACGTCA
>CAZHCH010000082.1:0-14421 GCA_964530985.1 uncultured Pirellulaceae bacterium
TTTGCGTGAGGATTTTTCCCGGACTTTCTACACACGCAGGTTCCCATAAAAGCTGGATAGGTGGCGTTTACCGAGAAGTCTCTTCATTAGCATCCATTCGCGATTGAAATTAAGCAACCAAAGATTCTCACCTAGTTTAGTGATAAAAATGGTGGCGTTCAGTGAGAAGTCTTAGAATAACTGCGTAATTGATTAAGACCTACCGTTCGGCAAACACCAACTCGGGGAGTATCAAGAAACCAACGGGCCATGACACAATAGACGTTTTTGACCAGCGAATTCTAAAAAGCACCGCGACCTCAATCCCCGCGGGCGCGCACATTTCTCTTTCATCAGCAAGCCAAAGGTATTGGACACTGAGACGAAGCAGCAACCAAATGGTTTTTGAGCTGTATTTGGTGACGCACAATCGAATAAAACGTCTAAAATTTGGCCATTCTCATCGTTTTGTGAACTATCATTCTCGGCATAAACAGCAGATATTCCACTGTATTTGAAGCACTACGTGCGATACCAAGTGCTGCGAAAAACGCGTTTTTTACGCTGTTTTTCGGTGATAGTAGGCGTCCCTACCCTCACAACCCCAACATTAGGGGGAAAAGCCTTCCTAATTGGTATCAATTACCGCTTTTATACTTTTTCAAAAAAAAATGCGAGCAAGGCTTGCAGGAACACATCACCCGATTATATTGTCAATCTGTGGGATCTTTTACTATAATGACGATTGTTCACTAATCCATTGTAAATGTAATGAATCACCCCCATGTTTTCTACTCACATCGTTTTATTAAGGAATCACTGATGATGAAAAGATTTTTATTCGCTGTAGCAGCAGTTGTATGTTGCTCATCGAGCATTTTTGCTCAAGACATCTTTTTTGCTTTCGGTTCAGGTGCAGCCGCAACTGACACCCAAGCTTTAGATGTCATAACAGATGGAACAACCACTGGACAAGTAAACCTTTACTCTCGTACTGGACTTGGACTTGATGGGATCCAGTTCGGATTTGAAGTTAACACTGACGTAGTTGAACTTACTGGCGGAAGTGCTTTTGATGAAACGTTCAACGTTATTGGTGGTACTCGATACAATGCACCTCCTCTACTGGTTGTAGAGGCAGGTGGCGGTAACTACGGTGGAGTTAACCTTACAGAAAATGGACTTGGTACCAGCGTTGGTGAGTTGTTCGATCCAGGATTCGATGCAGATGCTGGCGGTTTCTTGCTTGCCACACTTGACTTCGACGTTGTTGGTAACGGAACAGCTACTTTCAACCCCGTATTTTTTGGTGAGGGTTTTCGTGACACTGACTTCATTGATATTACTGACAGTATCACATTCGGAAGTGCAGCTTTGACTGTTACTGGCGCACCAGAAAATACAGGTATTCCTGAGCCATCTTCAGCTCTTTTGTTGGCATTCGGTGTTGCAGGTTATGCTGCTCGTCGTCGTCGCTAGAGATTTTGTGGCCAAGTTAAGTTTTGGCACAAGATAATTTGATTAAATCGAAAGCCGTGTTCGAAAGAGCACGGCTTTTTTCGTGACTAGTGAAAAGGAGACGCCAGTTCGGCGATTACGTCGTTGTCGACGTTATCAAGCCAAAGAGAACATCCAATTGATCGCAAAAGTCTTAATATGAAGTACGGGAAGAAGTACGGGGGACATCCACAGTGCCGTTGGCGATAAACCTCGCGATTACCCTCAAGATTGGGGCGACTCATCGCACCTAGTATTTTCCTAGATTTTCTACTGGTTTTTCCGGTCGAACGGGTTATTGTTTCTAATCTAATCCTAGATTTTCTTTGCGCAGCCTGAAGCCTGCACCACCTGCCTTATCTGCCCTGATCAATGATCACCCGCGAACAACATGTCGACCGCGATGAAGCTTCCAAGTCGTTTCAGCGATTGCTTGATGCCGTTGATTCGCCGACACCGCCGCCGTTGATTTTCAAAGAGCAAGAGCTGAGCCGCTCGCATGAAATTTCAGCTGTGCAACAAACAATAAACGACGCAAGTTATGCACAAGTTCGAGCCGGAGTGCTGGACGCGGAAGTGGATGAAGACACGCTGGTCCAGTTGGCTTGGGCAGTTGTATTGGGGCGCTATGGAGCCGAGCGCGACGTATTATTTGGCGCAAGCTCGTCCACACGTGACCAAGGGTTGGACGGCTTGGGTGATGTTGTCGAGCCATGCAATGTCAGATGGCCAATTGTGGTTCAAGTCGATCCTGATCAAACGATCCGCAGTTCATTGCAGACTTTGCACGCTCGGCAATTGGCGATGGTTCGGACTCATGGAACTACTATGCTGGAAAATCAGTCAAGACTGACAGACCTGTTCCAAACGGATGTCACTTTTGCCTGTAAACGGTTCGATTCCGCGCAATCCCAATCCGGCGGCGTCAATTCAAATTCGCGTTGGGGTTGTCCGCTTAGCTTGCTGATTCAGGATGACGGAGTTTCACTTTCAGTCTCTCTTCGCTACGACACCGGATTGTACGACTTACAAGCAGGTACCCAGTTGCTGGACGACTACTGTCATATTCTGGTCGAGCTAACAAAGAACTTAAGCCAACCATTACGTGAGTTGGACGTGCTGTCGCCCAGCATGCGTGAGCGATTGGTCGATCAGCAGTGCGCACGCGAGCAGGTGCCGTCGCATCCAAGTGCGTTGACCCGCATTATGAGCCAGTGCGATTTGCGTCCGCATGATTTGGCGATTAGTGATTTTCATGGTTCGAGTGTGACCTATGCGGAACTGGGACAGCGCGTCAGGCAACTTGCCCAGACGCTGCACGGCTACGGTGTTCGTGAAGGGGACATCGTTGCCATTCATGTTGAGCGCAGTATCGAAGCAATCGTAAGCATGTTGGCCACGCACGCGGCAGGTGCTGCCTTTCTGCCGCTGGAGGTAAACAGTCCTACTGATCGGCGGATCTACATGCTCCAAGACGCGCGCGTGCGGCTTGTTCTGATGGGCGGTGCTGAAGATCTTGATACCGATGTGCAAAAGTTGCGAGTCGATCAAGAACTGGATCCCCGATTTAAAAGTTCACTCGAAGAGTTGCCGTCTGACCCAACGCCCGGTGATGGCTTGGCTTACGTTATTTACACTTCGGGTTCCACGGGCAAACCCAAGGGAGTTTGCATTGAACACAGGTCACTGACTAACCACATTGTGGAAACCGCAGCGTTGTATGATGTTTCTCCGAAGGACCGATGGCTTCAATTTACGTCCCTTTCGTTTGATACGTCGATGGAGGACGTTTTCACGTCACTGGCCGAGGGTGCCAGTTTGTGGCTTCGCTCGGACGATATGAGCACCAGTGCGAGAGCCTTTTTTGAAGCAGTCGACAAAACCAAGCAGACGATTACTTCGATCCCCACGGCGTTCTGGCATCAACTGGTACATTCGCAGTTGCCCTGGCCGGAGTCGATACGGGTGGTCGTTGTCGGCGGCGAACGCGTTGACCCGGGTTTGCATGCCAACTTCCGTGAGTTGGTCAATGATCAAGTTTGTTTTATCAACAGCTACGGCCCAACCGAAGCCACCGTCGCGTGTACCGCTTATGTTGATTCTGAAGGGGACCACAATTCAACCATGCTTCCGATCGGTCGGCCGATGGGCGGTGCTTCGTGTTTTGTTTTGGATGAAAATCTAGTTCCAGTGCCTCCAGGAGTAGCGGGCCAATTATATGTTGGCGGCGCCGGTCTGGCGCGAGGCTACCTGTACCGAGAATCCTTGACTGCGGAGCGATTTATTGCTCATCCATTTCGCCCCAACGCGCGCCTGTACGCCACCGGCGATTTGGTACGCCATACGGCCAAGGGAAATCTTGTCTACATCAACCGCATTGACAATCAGGTGAAAGTCCAAGGCTTTCGCGTGGAACTTGGCGAAATCGAGACGCGTCTGCGAAGTCACCACGCGGTGGAAGAGGCGGTCGTGCTGCCCGTGAGTCTTGGAGGATCAACGCGGCTTGTGGCATTTGTTCAATCGTCCGCTCAGGAGCAAGTTGGTGGGAATGAGTTGCGAGAATTTGTGGGCGACGCGCTGCCGGAGTATATGGTGCCGCGGCGGATTGAAGTCCTGCCTACACTACCACAAACGCCGACCGGTAAAGTCGACCGGCAATCGCTGACTGCGATGAGTACCGAATTGTCAAAGCAAGCCTCGGTAACTCAAAACCTCACAGCAGAGGTCAATGATCCGCTGCACAGGAAACTGTTGAACATCTGGTCGGAGATGCTCAATGAGCCGATTTCAGACCCTAACGCCAATTTTTTCATGATTGGTGGTGACTCGCTTTTAGCAGTTCGCTTATTCGTTGAAATCGAACGCGAACTTCAAGTTCAGTGTAACCCTCAAAAGTTCTTTAATGATCCCACGGTTGAAGCACTCGCGAACCTGATTCGAAGTAACGATACGACTGATTTCAAAGCTCCATTGCTGCCACTTGCTCAAGAACCGATAGATGTTCGACCGCTGTTTTTTGCACCCACAGTAAGCGGTCGGGTTACCGATTACTTCCATCTGTCCGAATTGCTCAAAGGCGTCGCACCAATGTATGGCTTGCAGATGCGGGGTCTGCGGGATGGAGACGAGATGCATGACAACTTACGTGACGCCGCCGAATTTTACATCGAACGTATGCGAGAGATACAACCCAAAGGGCCCTATAGCTTGGCCGGTTATTCGGCCGGTGGTACTGTCTGTTTGGCAATTGCCGAAGCACTCCATGAACAGGGCGAAACGACTGACCTGATGCTCATGCTCGACGCGGTCCCGTCTGGCATCAACATCGCATCACCGTTTAGCAGTCCCCGCCGTTTATGGCGTTTGGGAAGTACGACGATCGACCGAATTAAGGAACTGTTCGAAGGAGAGCAGTTTTTCCGGAATCTGATCAGTCGTGGCAAGCCGGCAATGCAACGCCTGTGGGCGAGGATCTGGCCTGCAGCCAAAGAACCCGATGTTCAGGTGGACAATCTTTTCCAGCGAGCGGGTATGAGTGAACTAACGGCTGAAGAGTCAGCTCGAATGCAAGCTCATCTGGATACCATAACCGGTTTTCAGCCACGCCGCCGTCTCCTGAACGTTGTGCTGATACGCAGCAGCCACGATCCATTCGAGGGCCCTTTCCAACTTGACCTAGGTTGGAAGCAGGCGATCGCCGGTAACACGCAGGTCGAAGTCGTCCCTCTGCGGCACCACGACTTTTTGGACAAAAACCATATTGGGCATGTGGCTGAGATAATGAAAACCCATCTCAACTCCCGCGTCGACTAACTTACGGTTTGTTGTACTAGTGCTTTGTCACCACTAAGAATTAGGGTTGTGAATTTGAGCCGTTTTGGCGATAGCTACGGTTTTCGCAGCAAACTGTGACAAAGCACTAGGATTGCGTATCAGTTTAGTTTCCGAATGCCATGTTCAACGTTCACGTGAGCACTTTCCGGTAAAGACTCGCATTTCGCATACACTCTTTACAGATCCAATAACACGTTTACTTCCCGTGACCGATCTCAGACATACTTAACTGGAGTGGGCGACGAGTGCATTGAATGGTCAAGTTTTGATTCAGTTTCAAATCACCTTTTGCCCGTGCCCAGACGATTGAACCCAATCGAATAACGAACACTTCGCCAATCAGCGTGCTGAAACGTTGGATCGCTTTGTGCGAACCTTTGTTTAATTTGCTGACACCGATAAACGGCGCGGCATGGCCCGCGCTTTCTCGCGATTGAGTCGATTCGGCCATCAAATGGGAATAGATTCCTTGGCGACGATAAGCCGCGTCGACTCTTGCCGAGTAAATCCAAGCTCCCTCTTGTCCAAGCAAACAGCCCAAACCTATGTCATCATCCAAGTAGTCGCCAAGCGCTACCCACAGGCCTCCCGCCACCTCGCCATCCATCTTTGCCACAAAACCGATTGTGTCACTCTCTTCCCCGTCCGTACTCGTGATTTCTCTTAGTTTCTCTAAGTCCTGTGCACTATCACAAATTTTGATGACGGCATTCGAAAACGGGCCATCAGACAATTTACTTGAGTCGATTTGGTAAACCGCTAGCGAACAAAACCGGAACATCCAAACTGGAACAATCCGTTCAAAGGCTCTTTCAAAAACGTAACCGAGCCCCAAGGTTTTGATTTTATTAACAATGCTCATCTACTTTAAACCTACTGCGTTTTTGGTAATCCAAAAGGTTCTACGTGAATACGTCTCAAAGATACTCTTTTCAATCAATCATCGCCTGCAACATACTCGCCGCCTTCGTCCAAGTTTCTTCGTGTTCGGCAACCGGATCCGACTGCACCACAACCCCACCGCCGACGGAAACCTGCCACCAACCCTTTGACGCAGTGATCGTGCGAATCAAAATATTCAAGTCCGCCGATCCATCAAAACCCAAATATCCCACCGACCCGCAATAGGCTCCGCGTGAAGTCGGTTCGAGCTCCGCAATGATCTCCATCGCACGGATCTTTGGCGCACCAGTGATCGAACCGCCTGGAAAAACCGCCGTCAGCAAATCACACAAGCTCACGCCTGGCTTCAATTCCCCTTCGACCGCCGAAACTAAATGCAACACACTCTGATACGACTCCGCCTGACAAAGCTGAGTCACAACGATCGAATCGTCTTTGCAAACGCTCGCCAAATCGTTTCGCATCAAATCCACGATCATGATATTTTCCGCGCGATCTTTCTGACTGGCTAACAAACGCTCTTGCTCTCGAATATCAACCATCGGTTGTCCTGTTCGCGGACGAGTACCCTTGATCGGCCGAGTCTCTACTTTCCGCTGACGTACTGAAACCAATCGCTCCGGCGACGCACTAACGATTTTCGCATCGGTGTCCGAGACCCCAGCCAAGTCAAAGTAACAGCTAAACGGCGCCGGATTGCACGCCCTTAACCGACTATATAAAGTCAGCGAATCAACTGTTATCGGATGCAACAATCGCTGCGAAAGGTTGATCTGAAACACGTCGCCAGCCAAGATGTAGTCGATACACTTTTTAGTTGCCGCAATATAACTCTCCGCCGAGAAATCACTCGTCAACTGACCCAACACTGGATGCGAACAAGAAAACTGAGGCGCTAATTTTTTTTCCGGAAGACTTTTTGACGGGGCAGGGTGGTTGGTTGAATCTTGATTTGTCAGCTCAACATCACCGAACAACAACCCCTCGAAGAAATCCGCCCGCTCAGCGGCTCGTTTCTCCCGATCCACCGCTACGGTTTTGGGAAAACCATGCGAGATCAACCAAGTTTTATTTTCAAGATGATCCCAAGCAACCACTACATCGTAGGCCCCAACGACGATCGCAGGCAATTCAAATTCATCATGCGCCGCGGCGTTAACTTTCTCGAAACTGCGATTTAAATCATAACTGAACATTCCTGCCACACCGCCTTGCATCGGTGGCAAGCCATCGATCGTTTCGGTCGAAAATTTCTCCAACAATGATTGAATTTCCGCCAAGGGGTCCTGGCATCCGACTGGCACGACAACCGACTCAAACGGATCCGCCATCGCAAAACTGTAGCGTCCCAGCGGTTTTCGTTCGAGCGCTCCCGCAGGCTGGACACTTTCCAGCAACAAACAACCCGGCAGTGAGGACAAACGCTGCAGCGCCACTTGAACATCAATAGGAGGCAATTGTCGGTACATAGAATTCGCTTAAGATTTTTTGCCGCGTTTGGAAATTCGATGCCGATCCGCTTCTGAGACGGTCAAAAACCCCCAATCCAACGCTTGATCTTGGTTGTATTGTTTACCCAACTGCAACGCCGTCATCGCCTTACACATTTCAAAGCCAAGATAAAACGCATGCGATGCATCCACGTTTTTCGCGCCACTGTTCATTAACGCATCAAAGACCTTGAAAGGATCCGTATCACTAAAATGTTGTCCGCTACCAAGTAAATGCAACAACCCATTATCAGCCAAAATTCGATAGTTATGATCTTTAATGTTCGTCGCCAACGTTTTAATCTGTTCTGGTGTATAAGCCAGCACCTTCGCGTCTCGAAGCAACAAAAGTTCTTCCGACAAGTGCTTGGGTGGCAGTTGTTGCGTTACCGAATAATGAACCAAACGACGCGCCACGTCGCACTCTTTCACCGAAGATCGCGCCCAGTTGATCACCTGCGTTGTCAACACTTGCGTGATGTTCAACTCTTGGCAAATTGCCAACAGCAACATGTTAACGCCCGCCGAATCAACGTCCGTCAATTCAGTAAGGTTACCAATGCCCATCATCATCGCAGCATCCGGCCATTTTGCTCGCACATCCAAATACCGACCAATGCTATTGGCAAACCCAAAACCAATCGGCTCCAAAATCGGATCCAACCGCACCGAAACACCTCTGTCGACCAACCACTCTACCGTCTCATCCATCGAATCAATGTCTTGAATATCGTCCGGAATCACCACCACTTCGCATCCCCAATCGACCGCGAACTCACGATTGGTCGAATTAACCGAAAGCACCAATTCGGCTCCAGCAGCAACGCCCGCAGAAATCTCAACCGGGTTCAGACTATCAATCGAAACACGATGGCCGGCGTCGCGCAAGGCCTTCACACAATCCCCGACACCCTGCCAACACGAATTCGGCTCACAGCCAACGTCGATCAAATTTGCACCATCAGACCGCATTGAATCAGCCATCGCCAAAATATCCGGCTGACTCATTCGTGGAGCATGATTGATCTCTGCGATGATCTCGATGTCCCACTGACCAAATCCATCTCGGTTTGGCTTTTGACCAAAGAACTTTGGCAGCTGACGCATATCTTTGGGACCAATTAGAATCGGAATATCCGTAACTTGTTGCAGTGGCGACAAGTCAGTATCGCAGTATCCGGGTATGATAATCTTTGTTGTGCCGGGGGGGATCTCCAGCCGAGGAGCGATCCATTTGGGCGTCAACAAGGCGGCTACGGTAATCGGTAACGTTTGTATCGAATATTCAAACCCTGCATTCGGGGCAAGTTCGACAAGAATAGCTTCTAATGCCGCACGAGCCAGCCGACCCGTGGTAAAATGAATTTTCTCGCGAAGCATCGAGCCAACGTCAGTCGATATGAATGAAATTTCAGTTTCGTTGCTACATTGTCACCGAAGTAAATGCCTACGGCTACTGCTGAGCCTGACGAAGCGAGCAGATTTTAAACGAAATCTAATCGAATACCGACACCTGAAGCTTAAATCCTCCTCACTGGTACCTTATGAAAGCGTTACGTTACGCAAAAAGACTCATTGGCTTTGACTCCTCCAGTCACAAATCGAATCGGATGGTCAGTCGGTATCTAGAAATGAAGCTAACCAAACATGGCTTCATCGTCGAGCGTGTCGAGTACCCCGACAGCAACGGTGAGCTGAAGGTGAATCTAGTTGCCAAAAAAGGATCTGGCGACGGCGGTTTAGGTTACTTCGGCCACTCCGACGTTGTACCGGCAGATAAGTGGTTCACTAGGAAATTTACCGGCTTCCAACCTGCGGTCGCCAGAGAGCGTTTGTATGGCCGTGGCAGTTGTGACATGAAGGGTTCATTGGCCTGTATGATGGCCGCGTCGCAACAATTCACTTGGGACGAACTCAAAAAGCCGTTGTACTTCACCGTCACCGCCGACGAAGAAGTTGGTTTCGACGGCGCTCTTGCTGTGGTGAACGAGAGTAAATACTATCGCGAAATGGTTTACCACCGAACCAAAGCCATCATCGGCGAACCAACTTTATTGGAAGTTGTACATGCTCATAAAGGGTCGGTCATAATTACCGCTACTGCAATCGGCGTGGCCGGTCACTCAGGTGGACGCGTTGGCGAAAGCGCAAATCTAAAAATGATTCCGTTTTTGGCTGAAATGAAAACTCTACGCGACGAAACAGAATCCGAAACAGAATGGCAAAACAAAGCGTTTGACCCGCCGACGCTTTCGTGGAACATTTGCATCAAAGACGATTCGCCCGCACTAAATATAACCGCCGGCGAAAGCACTTGTGTCATGTACCTACGCACAATGCCAGATATAAAAATCGAGCCGCTCCTACGGAAAATCAAGCAGGCTGCAGACGAGTTTGACGTATCGCTTGACATAAAAAACTATGGCCCCGGAATGTTCACCGACCCCAATTCGCATTTTATCAAAGAGAGCCTTAAACTGGCTCATGGGCAAACCTCTAAAACAGTTCCCTACGGAACTGACGGCGGCATTTTCTCCGAACTCGAAAACAAGATCGTATTTGGCCCAGGCAATATTGCTCAAGCCCATGCCATCGACGAATGGATCTCGCTAGAACAACTTGAAAAAGGCACCGAAATGTTCGCCAAAATGATTCGACGTTGGTGCTGCAATTAGCAAACATCCACCGATGACTTTGCTTTGATCGTCAGCTTTTGTGCAATCGGGATTTACTCAGAGTTAAACCTGCGTCCAGATAAAATATCCAAGTATAAAGATTCCGGCATCGACAATCCCGTGGCTCACCCAAGCCGACCACAACGTCCCGTCTCGCTCATACATCCACGCCCAAACAGCCCCGCCTACGGCAATCGAAACCGAAATCAAATAAGTCCACGGCGAATCCCAACCAAAGAAAAAACCCAACAGAATCACGTGGTGAGCCGCAAAACCAACGCTCGAAAGTACGTTCGCCAACGCCCGCGAATAAAACCGTTTACTCAAGTCATACACGAACCAACGCCAGTAATACTCTTCTAAAAACGAGTGAAAGATCGTGTAAAAAACTCCCATTGCGACATAGACACCCACCGACGCCAACCCCATCGAATCGATCTTCTCTTTGACCATTCCCGACAACCGTACGCCCGCCGCGCTATCGGCGATCAACAAATAAAACATCGCCATCATCCCTATAACCACCAACAAACCAAAACCAACCCCCAACCCAAGTCGGGACTTCGAACGCGGTTCATCTGAGTCATGGCCCATGCCTCGGGTCAACCGCAAGCGATGCCGATAAAACAACCACACCCAAACCACAGGCAACCCAAACTGCAACACCTTGCCAATTCCAAACGAAGTTTGTTGCAACGCCGCCGCCGAATTTGCCAACAAATTAAAGTATACGTAAGTCATCACCGACGGAAAAACGATCGCAAACCACAGCACAATCAAGTCGTACTTGGAACCAACGGATTTAGAATCTTGATTCGGCAAATTCATACTGAGCTAACCTATTCCAATGGATACTTTAACTGCTCGACACAGCGGCCTGTTTTAAACACTCTGCCACCAACTCCAACGTCGCTCGATCGTGCAACAGCACCGGATGACTAATCAACAAACTTTGTTCCGCCGCAATCTTTGAATTCAGCAGTTCCATCGGTTTGCGACAGCGTCGCTTTGACCGCCGATAAAACCCGCGAAACCCAATACCGACCGGCAAGCCATCGGCCTGTAACCTCCCAAGAAACGCCTCCATATCGATCCCCACAGAATCGACTCGAACAGGGATTTTATAGAACGCTCGAATAGAATGGCTTCCAGAAGCGGTACTTTCTTCATCACTTGCCAAGTCTAATGTCGCCAAGCCTTCAGTCTGATTGATTCGATCACACAAAAACAAAGCCGACGAAAAACGTTGGTCCGTTAACGTTCCCAACTGCTGAAGCTGAGGCAGCAAGGCCGCAGCCTGAAGTTGCGACAGCGGAAACGAATCATTACCTCGCTCGGAGAACACTTTTATGCGTTGCGCAACCGAATCATCGTTTGTCACGATCGCTCCACCTCGACCCGCTGACAATAGTTTACTACCACCAAAACTAAACACTCCCACGTCACCCAACGTACCCAGCGGTTGGCCCATGCAAACACCACCGGGACTTTGACAAGCATCTTCGACGATCATGATCGAGTACCCAGAGGATTCCAAGGTCGCCCTAATTTTTGGAATGTCTGCAATTTCGCCATGCAAATGCGAAACCAAAATCGCCTTGGTTTTTTCAGACACGACCTGCTCGACATCACTCGGATCAATTGCCCAACCGCCAGCCCGAACGTCCACTAAAACAGGCGTTGCGCCAATCGCTTCCACCGCCCGAAAATTTCCTGGGAAATCGTATCCTGCCAAAACAACCTCGTCGCCCGCCGCAACCCCTACGCCGCGCAATGCCAACTCAACCGCGATCGTCCCGCTACAACACAACAACACGTGATCCACCGACAGCAACTGTTGCAATTGGGCAATCAACTCGGACGTATAGCGACCGTGATACGCTCCCCAGTCGCCATCTTCGATCGAGCCTAAAATCGATTCGCGAATCTGGTCGCTACTAATTGGCCACGTAAAAGTTAAATGCTTCAACATTGATTCTTTGTTCTTTTCGATAACTTAAACTCTTTCAAGCCGCCAGTGATACTCGAACTATAATCGGTGGCGATAGCATTGGTGACCCAACGGTAGTAGAATCTGAATAAAACCAGTGTCAACGTACCATGACTTCTCCAGCCTGCCACCGAAATTTTTGAAGAGTCCCCTAATGAAGCCAATTCGTTTTTTGATGGTAGGTGGTTTTTTAGGCGCAGGAAAAACAACCACCATTGGTAAACTCGCCGCACACTACGTCGCAGCGGGAAAAAATGTGGCCTTGGTCACCAACGATCAAGCCTATGACTTGGTCGACACACACACGCTCCGTGCCCAAGGATTCCATGTCGGCGAAGTCCCTGGCGCTTGTTTTTGTTGTAAGTTTGACGATCTGATCGACACTGTCGGATCCATGTCCAACCAACAGACACCTGACATTGTCATCGCCGAACCCGTGGGCAGTTGCACCGACTTGGTCGCGACCGTAATCCAACCGATGCGAGAACTCTTTGGCGACCGTTTTGAATTGGGACCGCTACTCGTATTATTAAAACCCAACCATGGCAAAAAGATTTTATCAGAAACCCAGGGCAAAGGGTTTTCGCCAAAAGCCGAGTACATTTTTCTCAAACAACTCGAAGAAGCCGACTCGATCGCGATTAACAAAATCGACCGCATCAGTGACGCCGACCAAACCGAACTGATTGAACTGGTACAGCGGCGTTTCCCCGACATCAACTGCTTTGGGCTCAGCTCCAAAACCGGCGCTGGCTTTGATAATTTAATCGCCGCCGTCGAAGCCGATCCCATCAAACGAAACCGAATGATGGAAATGGACTACGTGACCTATGCCGAAGGCGAAGCTGAACTCGGCTGGTTGAATTGCCAAATCAACGCCACCGCCGAAACACGATTTTCACTGGATGAAGTTGTTCTCAAACTAGTCACGCAGATTGGCCAACGTCTAAGCGACGCCGGCCACGAAATCGCCCACCTGAAAGTTCTCGGCCAAACACTCAACGATGCCGCCGTCGCAAACCTTGTTGGATCTGGCATCGACGCCGAACTTAGCCTCGCCAGCGAAATCAAACCAACCCAAGCCGACCTGCTGGTGAACGCGCGAGTCGCCGTTGAACCAGACCGCCTACGCGAAATCACGTTGGACGCCACGCAACAACTGGCCGCCGAATTACACGTAACGCTTTTGGTCGGTAACATTCAAAGCTTCCGACCCGGCAAACCTGAACCAACCCACCGCTCACAATAGCCGGGCAGATATAATCTAACCACTACCAACCCCCGTTAGGATTCGGCTCGCCCGATCACCGTCAATTCCGTCGGATTTGAAATAGTTGATGTAATGGAAAACGAGCGGGGCAACTAACTATCAAATCGACCCAGAAAGCCACCGTGCCCCGGAATCGTCTCGGCGATTCGTTGAACGTAACTGCATATAAAAAAATAACTGAACCATTTATCATTAAATCCGTTAAGTTATATGTCGGTTTCAAAATGGAGTCGTTTAGGTGTGGATCGAGAACCGGTGCACTGCGGCCCAAACGCATAATCGAGAAACACCTCTGAACCCGAGCAACAGACATTCCGCAGGGACTGCGGCGAAAATCTTTATTATCGACGAGGGCACCTAGCCTTTGTCGATACCATTATCGCCAATCGAGAGATCCCATGAATAACCGCCTTCAGCACCCTCCAACGATCGAACTTCCATCAAACCAATTTGAAGCCCCGCTAAAAGTGGACGTACAAGCGTTTTTAGACTTTAGCTTTTGGATCTCCGAAGAATTATTGGAGCTCGAAAACCGACTCGCGTCTAAAAGTTCGACGGGACAACTCACCAAAGTTTCACACTAACGTCCACGACAGTCGAATGCCTACAGAGCCTTCAACAGTAAAAGACGAGCATTGGAGTGCTTACAGGGACGACCGCACCGGGAAGCTCAAGCACCGCTCGCTTTGGTAATCGGACAAACTTTTGACATACACTCAAAAACCCATTACCATCCTAACCAAAGGCAGTTTATCGGACAGACTGTCGTATATAACCATGTTG
>CAZHCH010000083.1:0-14362 GCA_964530985.1 uncultured Pirellulaceae bacterium
TAATTCACAGGCTCTGCTGCTGAAGGGAGTTCTGTCGTTGGTGGAAAATGGGCGTTTACAAACCGAGTTGTAATTCTCTTGTATTTTCTACGAGCAACGAGCTTAGGCATTCGTTTTGAACGTAAGATTGGGTTACGATGGCGTTTTGTCACCCCGATTCTTTACGGAAGATTAATGGAAGAGTTCATAAGCCCAGTACGATGGCTTTTACTGATGCTGCTGGTTTCTACTGCGACTCTGGCCATAGGGTGTTGGGGGCACGATACTGACTCAGCGATTACTCTCGATTTGGATATTCGCCCTGATGAAAGCGTTGTCGCTTCAGCATTCGAACAGCCCTCGGTTGAGAATATGCCGGTTGCGATGCGATCGGATTTGCGTGAGGCGGCCTCGTCATCCGTTGAGGTTGTCAATGTTAATGTCAAACGCAAGCCTTACGACCCAACGTGGAACAGCTACGAAACGTTGATTGTCGGCCAGAACGAACGACTTGCTATAGAAAATGAGCCCGCCAAATTTAACCGCTATGGTGGTGACGGCGTTTCCGTCGGTGTTAAGACGGGGTTCTTTCATGTCCAAGAGCTTGATGGTACCTGGGCGATCGTGGACCCGGATGGATGTCGGTTCATCAGCAAGGGGGTTAATTCCGTAAAAATAGGAAGGGCCCCCGTAAGTAAAACCGCGTTTGAGAAGAAGTTTGGCGTCGAAGGCAACTGGTCGCAAAAGACCGTAAGTGGCCTGAGGGACGCGGGGTTTAATACGCTTGGGTCCTGGTCGCAGTGGTGGCGATTTCGAAATATAGATTCACGCATGCCATATACGGTCATTTGGAATTTCATGTCGACTTATGGAGAAAAGATCGGCGGAGTGCATCAGGAATCCGGCCATGTCGGTTATCCCAACGGTTGCATTTTTGTGTTTGATAAAGCGTTCGAGAAGCATTGTGATGAGCATGCTCAGCGCCTGCATCAGCTGGAGGATGACCCATTTTTGATAGGCTATTTTTCCGACAATGAAATGCCTTGGAAGCTGGACATGCTGGACCGTTACTTGGAGTTGAAAAACAGCGAGGAGGGATACATTGCGGCAACCGATTGGCTGAAAGATCAAGGAGTCAATCGCACCCAAATTACCGATCAAGTCAGAGAAGCATTTGTTGAGTATGCGGCAGAGAAATATTTTAGCACCGTCAAGCAAGCGATCAGGAAACATGACCGCAATCATATGTATTTGGGATGTCGTTTTCACGGGGCAGCGCTCAGTCTAAAGCCATTGTTTAAGGCGGCTGAAAAGCACTTAGATATTATATCGATCAATTGGTACTGGGAGTGGACCCCCGACACAAAGAAAATGGACATCTGGAAACAATGGGCCTCGCGCCCGTTTATCATTTCAGAGTTTTATGCAAAAGGGATGGACTCTGGGATGGGGAACACTTCTGGCGCTGGCTGGGTCGTGGAGACTCAACGCGATCGCGGCTATTTTTATCAAAACTTCGCGTTGGGTTTGCTTAAGCATCCGAATTGTGTCGGGTGGCATTGGCATCGATACATGGATAACAGTGCAGGTGCTAGTCGGGATCCTTCTAACGTCGATTCCAACAAGGGAGTTGTGACGAGTAAATATGAACCTCACAAGGATCTGATTTCTGAGATGGCAATCATGAATGCCGAGGTTTACAAAATGCGGGACCGCAGGTTTGGGGGAAATGCGGATGGCCAGTCGACTGAAGCCAAAAATGATGTTCACCCCAACTCTGAACGCTAGAGCTGTGGCAAGGTGGTGTGTTCGTAGTAATGCCTTTAGGCTTATCTCTCCGAAGTGGTACCAGTTTTATGAGGACCGGCGAGGATGGCGATTGTCTCACGCAAAGGCGCTAAGGCGCGAAGATGATTGTCAGTTCTTTGCGACTTGGCGTCTTTGCTTGAGGTTTGATGAGTGCCGTGAAGCCAGGGCTAATACTGACACTAAATAGTTTTCGACCGTTAATTCATCGCCTAACGTTTCTAGAAAGTCGGCTTAGGGAAACGCTACTTTTGCGGAGCAAAAGGCGACTATGCTCCGCCAAAGGCAACGACTGACAAGTACTGGTTTTGACGATACGTCTAAATAGAAGGAGTTGATTGTGGCAGATTTAGTGAGTTTTGATACGCAGAATGATTTTTAAGCGATTCGTCAAAATTCGAGACTTACGTTTTCAAATCAAAAAAGATTTGTTCAATGTGTTCTCGAGTATCGATATGGCTAATCCAGTTATAAAAATCTTAGCTTCACTAACCTTTCTGTTTTTCGTAGTTGGTGGGATTCTAATTTTCGTTGGCTATCAAAGCTTGCAATTTGCAAAAAAAGCCGATGACGCTTGGGAGCAAGTCACCTTGCAGCAGTGGCTTGACGGGGAAACTGAAAACTCCAATCTATTTGAAATCAGTGAATTTAAGGCCGGCGAATATTACCGTGCGATGATGGAACGGTATTCTGATGACTTCCAAATTGTATACATTCCGTTTTTTCAGACGGGCCAACCAGAGGGTGATGGATCGTCGATTCAGGTAGTTGTTGGAGTTCAAGATGCCAACAACGAACAAGAGTTGGAAGCGTTGTTGGCCGCGCCGACTATCAAGGTTCAAGCTTTCGGCGGACAAGTACCGTTGTATGCGAAAAAACTATCTGAGGCGTATCCGAAAATTGACTGGAACAAGGTGCGCTGGGTTGTGGCTGATGAGGATATTCCTTCGGCCCAGGCGGCATGGCAATCAATTGGCTGGGGAAGTGCTATCGCTTCGTTAGGTTTCGTAACGGTCGGATTGATGTTCCCGTTGTGGTGGCGACGTCGGTCAGCAAATCGAGGAAATTTCGCAGACGTCGCTGCGAGACTTGAAACGGTGGATGCCACGTCAGAAAAACGAAGCGAATTAGAGTCAAGCCCGCTATCGGATTTGTGGTTTAAAGTGCAGCACTACTTCGGCTATTGCACGACACCGTTGATCGGCTTCAATGCTGTTCTTGCGTACGGAATGAGAGCGAGAATATTCGACGCGAGTTGGGTAATGCCGATTCTGTATGTGACCGTTCCATTGTTTTTACTTGCGGGGTTACTTTCCGTAATAGGGAACTTCTTTACCGCCCCCAAGATGAAAATGGAAAGGCTTGTGGCAGCTGATTTGCCAAGAAAAGTGAAAGATCGCCTTACGAAAGAGATAGAGGAATTTCAGGTTTATGGATTCCAGTTTATTGGCTTTAGCCGGACAAATTACATAACAACGAAATTCAATGGGTATTTACTTTCGTCTGACGGTAAACGACTGATTGAAGTTTCCGACGGTAATGGAGAAATTTCGTTAGCTGCACTATGCATAACATCCGACGGCTTGCTCTATAGCTTAAATAGGAATTCGACGGACCTCAAAATCAATGGTCTTGAAACGGGTGTGCCTTTGGTAGCGGAACTATCGAAGAATTTCACAGCAGTCGAACTGGTTGCTGGCCTCGAGGAGTTTCAGGAAACGGTAGAACAAGGCGGTGACTGTTTGCTGACAATGTCTCCGTCGCAAGTGTTTCATGCGATGCACTATGAAGCGATTTTGACTGGGTGGTGGACTTACAACAGTTCCCTCCGGTTCTCTAAACCGGAGCCGATGCCAAGCATTGAAGAAATTTCCAGTGATGGAATTAGTTTTAGTTTTCAGCGGAACAGCGAATTGGACAATGCGTACAGTCTTGAAACCGCTGAATCGTTGGTCCCGCAGGGCGTCGATGCTGATTCATTGAAACGACAGGAAGTAAAGGAAGAAACTTCAGTCGCTACCTTCGGTGGCGAAGAGTTGTATTCGGCCAGGTTCTTTAAGTCTTAGCGTATTCAAAGTCGGGCTTTGCGTGAGGTTTAATGAGTGTTGTGAAGACAAAACTAATACTAAGAGTAAATAGTTCTCGGCGGTTAATTCATCGCCTATCGTTTTTAGAAAGGCACTTTGGTTGGATTCAACGCAAGGGCGCTAAGCCGCTAGGACGCAAAGGGTGATTGCGAATGACTCTTTGCGTCCTCACGTCTTTGAGGCTTTGCGTTAACATTCTTTTTGAGTTTTAATTCCAAGATTTTTGCCAAGTTCGTAGATGGCTTGGGTGTCTAAGACTCGATCGTTTGATTCGAACAGGCTTTGGATGGCTCGTTTATGGATTCGCATTTTTAGCTCGCCCACGCCGATAGCCCCGTAGCAAGTTTTGCCATCGATTTCGATTCCGGCGGCAGTCACATCGATGCCTGCGATTCCAGCAGGAGGCACCGCATTTAGATCCAGCAATACGCTGGCTTTGGTTTCTCGCCACCGTTGGTCCAACAGTTCCACGCCAGCGGCGCCAGCGGAAAAAATAACATCGGCGGTTGAAGCAACGGCCAGTGTTTCGTCAGCGGTAGTAAGGGCGGCGGCGGTCAGTTTGGTTTTCAAGCCACTCGCTGATTGTTCTGAGGATTCGCTTAAGCCGTCTACCACCGATTGGGCTCGATCGAGGTTCCTAGAACAAACGGTGACTTCACCTTTCAGATTCAAACCGCAAATGATCTGCGCAATTCGTTGGCCAACGGGACCGGTGCCGCCGAGGATCACGACGTGTTTGTTGTCGAGATCGATGTGGCGTTGGCACGCGAGTACGGCAGCGGCGGCGGTTGTATTGCAACCGTTGGGGTCGGACATGACCGACACTCGCATTGGACCAAAGAAACAGTCCAACGCGGCGGCGAACAGTGCATCTGATTTGTCGACATCGCTACCACCAAAAAACACGGCCGAGTTTTTTAGATCCGCCGGCCCCCGCGTAAACATCGCTCCGTGAACCAAGCTTTGGACGTCGTTTAGATCGACGTTACTACGGGAGATCAGTTGCTGCACACCTGCGTCCAACGCGACAATTGAGTCGAACGTGCTTGCTTGAGCGTCGCAGTCGATGTGCAGCAAAACCGTGGGTTTGGCCATCTGGCTAGAAGCCTTTGTAAGGATGAGCTGCGCTGTCCTTCTGACTGATCATTTCGGCTGCGGTTGGCTTTTGACCCATCGCGGCGATGATCGATTCTTTGGTAGCTTGATAATTGTAGCTGTAAATTTTTTCGTTATCTTCAGCTTGCCAATGAATGAACACACCACATACGATGACGAGGTTTTCGGCTTGGTCTTCTGGGATAACGCCATCGGCAACGCAATCGGCTACCGCTTTGGCAACGGCAGCTTGAGCCGGGCCAAACATTTGGACGGCTTGTTTTGCGCCTTTTATCGTAACCTTGGTGACCATTACGGTCGACGGCTTCACGGCCACGTTAGGGGCCAACACAGCCAATAGGTTGCTGTGCCCGCTGCTCTGCGTGGACAACGCGTTGGCGAACGCGATACCAACAGGGCCGTCTTTGCTACCGATCATCAGGTCGATATGGGCCACTTCATTTCCATCTCCAGCGAGGGCTTCACCAACGTACAGCGACATTAAATTTTCTCCAAGTTATTCAGCGAGCGAACCAAGGTAGGATTCACTAGATTGCTAAGGGGGTTTCTGTTAAACAACTATTTTACAGACTAACAAATGATAGTCGCGTTGCCAAGCGATGAGAATTATTTCTGTGGGCAACGATATGATTGAATTTTTTGTCAATTCGAAAGATAGGGTGAAAGCCTCCTGTGAACACTGGGCCCCAAAAAATTGTGTTGATTGGAGCCAGTGTGCGGCCGTTGATCGCTAGTTGTTTGCGAGCGAATTGTGTGCCAGTGGCGTTTGATTTTTTTGCGGACTGGGACAGCCGGCAATTGATTCGCGATTCGGGCTGCGTTGATGCGAGCCTTACTAAGATCGGTTCTTATGAAGATTTGTTGGGATACGATTGGGTAGAGTTGGGTGTTGCGGCCGTTTTGGTAGGAGGAGCAGAACTGCGGGCGGATCTAGTTCGGTCGGTTGGTCGTCAGTTACCGGTGTTGGGGACCGACGCCGAAGGCCTTGCTGCGGTGGCGGATCCGGTCAATTGGTTGAGTGCGTTGCAGGAATCGAGCTGCCGAATTCCTGAAACTTCCTGTGAGTTGCCGGAAACCGACACGGGTTGGTTACTGAAACGTGGTGGTACTTGCGGTGGCAGTGGTGTGCGAGTCGCTGAGAGAAAAATTGCAAACCAAGTCGCTACTGGTTCGCTGGGTGAATATTATTTCCAAAAACGAATTGCCGGTCAGTCGTTGAGTGCGGTTTTGGTTTCTCGGCGACAAAACGAGCGTGAGGCGAGTGTTACGTTTTCGCTTGGCTGCACGCGGCAGTGGTTGGTCAGTGATTTTAGTTGCAGTTCAGAAAATTTCGACGGACTGGATGATCGCCCTTTTACGTATTGCGGGTCCGTTGGTCCTGTTCTGATGCCCGAGTCAGTGCAGCAGCAGATTAATCGTATCGCAACGGTGCTTACCGAACGATTTGGGTTGCAAGGCGTGTGGGGATTGGATTTCGTTTTGGATGCCAACGGTCAGGTGTGGCCAGTTGATTTGAATCCGCGAATCACAGCGTCGGCGGAATTATTTGAGGCCACGATTGCGGGGGCAGACAGCAAGTTTCGCAGCGTGTTAGACGTACATTTAGCGGCGTGCCAGTTGGCGTCGAGTGACGGTGCGGCTGAGTTTAGAAAGCTGCATGATCGGCTAGGTTCGTCTCTGCTTTTGCGAGATTGTGAAATGAAACGGATCGTGTTCTTTGATGGCCCGGGGGATGTCTTGATCGACGAAGCAAAGTTTGAGCAGCTGTTGCGGTTGCACGAGCCTGATTTTTTTTATGGCAATCAGCCTGGCGCATCGATCGCTGACGTTCCGCGGATTGGTGACCGGATTGATAAGGGGCGGCCATTACTGACCATTCGCAGCCGCGCTGGAGATGAAGTCGCTGCAAAGGCCTTGTTGGGGGAACTATTGGGTTGTGTACAGGCTTGTTTACTGCGGTAGCCGGGTTTTAGGCGTGGCTTTCTCTCCCAATGGAAAACGAATTGCCACTGCTAGTGGTGATAGAACAGTTAAGATTTGGGGGCTCAAACGCACAAAAGCGTTGCAGACTTTCAGAGGGCACACGGATCATGTGACCAGCGTCGCGTTTTCGCCTGACGGTAAGCAGGTCGTTAGTGGTAGCCGTGACAAAACCATTCGGGTTTGGTCGCTAAGCGAGGTTAGTTTGGGAGCCAAGTAAACGTTACCGAGACTTAATCGCCCAGTTGACCGATTTTGTCCAAGGGGCAGCCGTGGTTGGTTCGTTTTTTGCTTACTTTGTTGGCTGAGCTTTTGAGCTTGAGCCTTGGACGTTCGTATCGCTGGTGTCAGGTTCGTCGGATTTGGCGGTTGCAGATTCATCCTCTGATTCGGTTTTCATTGGGTCCTTCGAATCGTCTGATTTGAAGCAAGCTTTGATTCCGGCTAAGTCAACGCAGCGACGGAGTATAAGTTCAACGTAGCTTGGCTGGACGACTGTTTTGCCTTTGTACTCAGCTTTTGATGACGGCCGGGATATTGGTCGGACTCGAGACGCGATTCCGACGACTTCACCTGCGGAATTGAAAACACCAGCGCCACTTGAACCGCCACCGAAGGCAGCCGTTATTTCTAGCCATCTAGGAATTTTCGTGTCGCTTAATTTTTTCTTGCGGGTATGGGAATAGCGACTGACTTCGCCCTTGGTCATGACGAAAAATTCGCCCGACGGATGACTTACCATGCGAACTTCGCTAGTGGGTTGAGGACGAGTTTTAGCAATCGGTGCTGCGTGGAATTTGTGGCCGTTGGCTTTTAATTTAACCAAGGCAACATCCGCAATCTTGTCTGCTGCTAAAACTTCTTCTACTTCAAAACACTTGCCGTCGTAGGTCATCGCCATGTAACCTTCGGTGGTGCCCTTGTCCTTCTGTAATCTAATTACATGATAGTTCGTCAATGCCAGCCCGCTTTCATCGATCACGACACCGCATGACATCGTCACGTGAGAGCGGTCGCATTTGCCGCAGTCGTAAAACTGACCTAAGTACAAACAGGATTTAACCATGTGCGGGTACAGGTCACTTGAGTCGGCAAGCGGTTGGCTGATTAATGAGTCGAGATTAACGTCGCTGCTGGTTTCGGCGTCTAGCAATTGTTGAGTCAAAAGTTCAACGGCCCCTTCGGCTTGTTTCTCTTTTTGCAGTTTCGCATTCTTTTCCAAGTGTAGGTAAACGCGGACACTATCGACGGGTTCGTTAAAGACATCGAATGCGGCATCGACTATGTCTTGCTGGGCCAGACAAGGAAGAGCCAGTGAGCTTAGAGTTGCTCCGAATAAGGCAGCGATCGCAAAACGAATTGGTTGAAAGCTATGTCGGGAAAACAGTTTCATGATTTGTCTTAATTTGTCGTGGCCGGAATAGATTTATATTTATTTTATTGAACTATTATATGCTGAAACTTTAAGTTGACTATCGTATTTTTCAAAAAGCAACGGTGGTAGATAGGGTTAACGTCGTTTTATTCTAGTCGTAATCCTTGTGGCAGCGATTCGCCAAAGATTTTTCCCTGCTGTTCAGTGTTAAACAAGCCACCCTGTTCTACCATTTCAGTAAAGTTTGGGTTGGCGGAGGAGCGTTCTAACCAGCGAATGATTTTTGTGCGGAGCTGGTCGTCAAGATCGCGGTAACGATCGTTCACTTTGCGGCTCAGTTGCACTACAGCGAGTTGCTCGATCGGTGATGGGCTTTCGGTTGCCAAAAAACGGAGTAGCCAGTCTTCGACAATGTCGACTGGGGTGACGCAGTTGAGTGGTCCGTAGAGTGGTTTGCGCTGCCCGATTCGGCCGATCGCCCAAACCATTGCGTCGCGTGCGGGTTTTAGTTTTGGCTTGTCAATCAGTTGGATGATCAGGTCGCCAATTTCTTGCTTGATCGTTGGGGATAGAAGTTCCATCGCTCCAAGCAATCGCCAGACTTCAACGGATTCTTCCGGACGGAGCGAAACGCTGCCAGCTTTGGCTTTTTGTCCGGTCATTTTTTTGACCATCGCTCGGACCGATGATAACAGCGGTTCAGCGATCGCTGCTTGTTGGCCACGTGACAAACCACCAGCCAGTCGACGCCACAGGATCAAGGACTCGTTACGAATCGTAGGAGTGCCGTGTGCTAGTTTGCCGTTGATGGTTCGCCAAGTTTCGGTGACTCGCCAGTCATCCAAGGCAACGCCATAGCCAGGTCGTAAGGAGTAACCGAGCAGGTTGAGCCAACGTGCTTCATGGGCAGCGGATTTGCGCCGGCCGGAATCGCGTTGGATTAACGCGTCCCAGATGCGGCGAAGCAGCGACATCGGCCACTGTTGTTTGGGAAGGGCGACTGCGGCAGTGATCGCGTTGACGACGGTTTTTGGTTTCTCGTTGGCATCGGCGTCGAATACGTCGGCGATCGCCGCCTCGCAGGCTTGCCAGGTTTCTTCGTCAATGAATCCTTCGGATTCACCGGCGCCCGCGTGGGAAGTTTTGTCGGTCTGAGTCGCTGAGCGAACGTCGAACTGAAGTTTCCAACTGCGCTGGTCATCGATTTGATGGCAGGACAATTCAATCGTGCCGATTTCGGTAAGGCCGACTTTTAGCTTTACCGGCACATCGCGTTTTTCGTTGCGGCTTTTGGCTTTCAACGCGGTACGAATGGGTGGGAGCGGACGCATTTGTTCGGTGTCAATGTCCACAATGATTCCGGCAGCATCGGACAGTCGTGTGCTGGACACGTACAGTGAAAACTCGACCGGTTGAGAGATGGTCAGTTGGAAAACACGGTCGAGTTCCAGCGTTTGGCCGGCTTCGGCATTTCCGGGGACCAAGCAAATGGCTTTTTGATCGCCGATATCGATGTAGTAGCTACGGGCCAACGACGCCGCGATTCGGACGCCTTGGTCGCGACGCACCATCCCGTAGTAAGCCGCACCGCGAGCGACGGCTAAGTCCAATCGATCGTTGTCTAGCAACACCGGCGACCAGTCTGGTTCGTCGGCGGTTTGAAACCACTCGGCGATCCGATTGACCGTAGCATTTCGTAGCACGGGCGACGCGAAGAAACCGCCATTAAACAGGATCAAGTCTGGACGCGCTGACTGGCTGTCGTTTGCACCGTCAGCTTCACTGGAGTGAGCAGTGAGGAATTCAGCGAGGTATTTTGTGATCGCGGGGTCGGACGCGTACGGTAGGCCGAATTCTTGAAAGCCGCTGGCGTGATGTAGCGGTTTGGCGTCGAGTGGAACTTGCGGTAGAAAACCAGACAAAACGAGCTGCCGAATCTCAGATGCAGAGATTTCAGTCTTTAGGCTGCCGCCAAGTAGTTTTGCGCTGCGACCTGGCAACGAGACGGTCATCGTAGTTTCGTTGTCGCTGGCCAGCAGTTGTTCTTTTACGTTTCGGCTGGCACCGATCAACACGTCCCATTGGTGAGGCTGTAAGTTTTTGCCGTCGGTGAGTTTTTGTTCGAGGTGTTTGGCGATGGCTAGGTCAAGGTTGTCTCCGCCAAGGATCAGGTGATTGCCGACAGCAACACGATGAAATTGAATTTTGTCGGCTGATTCGGTGGGTTGATCGGCGTCACCATCGAGGTTTTTTTCGACGCTCTTGCGGACTCGAATCAACGTGAAGTCGGTCGTTCCACCGCCGATGTCGCATACTAAAATCTTCTGTCCGACCGCAACTTGCGACTCCCAATCGTCGGTAGGTTCGCCATCGGAGTTCTTGTCGTCGGAGTGTTTATAGACCCAGGCATAAAAAGCAGCCAGCGGTTCTTCGATCAACACGACACGTTTTAGTCCTGCCTTGGCAGCCGCTTCGACCGTTAGCTCACGAGCGACTTCGTCAAAGGATGCTGGTAGGGTGATGACGACGTCTTGGTCGGCCAATCGTTCCGTTGGAAATTTTTCGTCCCAAGCTTGACGAATGTGTTTGACGTAGCGACTGCTTACTTCGACTGGCGATAAACGCTGAACATCGTTTGCGCCTTGCCAGGGCAACAGATCGGCAGTCCGGTCGACGGCCGCATGACACAGCCACGATTTGGCCGACGCGATTCCTCGACCGGAAGTTTTGCCGGTTTCGTCACGGGCGTAAACTCCGACGCAGTGGTTCGGAGGTTTTTTGTCCCAAGGCAGTTGTAGACTGGCATTGATCGGCTGGCCGGCGGTCGCAGTGGAAGTTGCGACGGGTTGGAAGTGAAATGAAGGAAGCGTGTCACGGGCTTCGACTTCGCCGGGAGCCACCAATTGCGGTACGTCTAGTATACGAATTTGCCACGGTGATTCGTGCGTGTCGATATAGGTGACGGCCGAGTTGGTCGTGCCAAGGTCAATGCCGACGACGTAGCGACTGGGTGCTTGGTCGACGAGCGGGTCAAATGTCTTTTCGCTCACCGTTTCACTCACTGTTGCGCCTCGGCTGCGTCTTCTCGAACGTTGAATTCAAGTTTCCAGCGGTGGTCGGTGTTCACGGCGGTACACCAAAGTTCGAACATGCCCAGTTCCGTGATGTTTGATTCGAATTTGACTGCCGCGTAGCTTTCGTCCAAGCCATCGGCAGATAAGGTTGTGTTGAGTGGCGTTGATTCTTCGAGCTGGTCTTCCCAGTCGGCAATCAGGTCACCCGGCTGATCGGACTGTCGTTGGTTCGAACGAAAGAAACGAAAGCTAACCGGTTGTCCGACGACCAAGCCGATTTCGTTCGATTGGACGTTCAGCTGAGTGCCCTCTTCCATGCCAAAAGGCACGACGCAAAGTGCTTTCAGTGGCCGCGGCGCGCCGGGGATGGCCAGGCCAGCGGTTTCGATGCCGACGTAGTAGCTGTGTCCAACGCCGCCGCGAATGCGAACGCCGCCCGCGTTTTTGTTCCAGGCGTAAAAGCATGCGCCTTTGGCGACGGCGCGGTCTAGGTCGTGGACGCCTGCCAGTGGTTGGACTGGCGAGTCGTTGGACCAACTGCCGATCACTTCCAGCAGTCGGTTTTGAAAACTGTCCGCTTTGAACACGCCGCCGTTGAATAAAACGAAGTCGGGCGTGGTAGTTTGGCCACTGTCGTTGCTGGAGTTGGCGTTTTGCAAAAAGCCAGCAATGTGCCGTGTGATTCCGGGGTCGGATTCGAATGGCAGGCCGATTTCTTGAAAGCCCGAAGCTGGTTGAGTTTGTGGTCGGTCGTCAAGTTTGCAAACAGGAAAAAAGCCGTCCAGCAGTAGATCGGCGATTTCGTTTTTGTTGACCTCGGTGGTGACCGTGTTGCCAATCAGTTTGCTGCCGCGACCGAGTACAGAGATCGAATGGGTTTCGGGGCCGCTGGGCGACATCAAGGTTTCTTTGGCTTTGCGGCAACTGTGCCAGAGTGAGACCGATTGCCATGGGTTTAGCTTAGTGCCTTTTTCTGCGAATTTGTTGGCGACTACGTGAGCGGTTGCGAGGTCCATGTTGTCACCGCCGACCAGTAGGTGGTTGCCGACTGCGACGCGGTTTAGTTGTAGGTTGCCGGCTTCTTCTTCGACTGAGATCAACGTTAGGTCAGTGGTGCCGCCGCCAACGTCGCAGACTAAAATTGTCTTTCCGACGGACAGTTTTTTTCGCCAGTCATCGCCTTGCTGATTTAACCACGCGTATAAAGCCGCTTGGGGTTCTTCTAGCAAAACGAAATCCGCAGGCAGACCCGCGGCCACCGCCGATTCACGAGTTAGTTCACGAGCCACTGGGTCAAAGGACGCCGGCACGGTTAAAACAACTTGTTGCTGCTGGATTGGGGATTCGGGGAACTGTTGGTTCCAAGCGGCTGCTAAATGAGCGAGGTACTGTCGAGTAGCTTCGACGGGGGAGATTTTTCCAACATCGTCTGGAGCGTTGAAGGGCAAGATTGGAGCGCGGCGATCGACATCGTGATGACAAAGCCAGCTCTTGGCTGATACGACGGAGCGGTTGGGTGCGTCTGCCGAACGTATTCGCGCGAATTCGCCGACAGCGGTTTTGGTTTCGCTGGCCCATGGCAGATCGAGCGATTGATTGTTGGATTCGGCTTCGGTTGCAAGGTAGGCAAATGAAGGCAATGACTCACGCGATTCGATCGTCCCTGCGGCGACCAGTTGAGGCAGTTGCAGGATTTCGATTGAAGGTGCATTGGAATCGTTGCTTGTTGGAGCATAGGCAACCACAGAGTTGGTGGTGCCAAGGTCGATGCCGATAACGTATTTTGGTGGCATGTTGGTGGTTGAGTTCAATAGAGTGAGCGAAAGCGTTGCGGGGAAGTTTGCAGTACCGGCCTAAACCGGGATTTCGCCTAAAGGCGATACTACCAGCGGCTAAGAATTAGCTGATTTCGATTTCGACTGGGGCCACGACATGCTTCGCTTTTTTGGATCCATTCCAAGCGGGGACCTCGCACTTGGTTGCGGTCCAGCCGTGGTGGGCGAGTTGTCCTTTGAAAGGGGGATCGCCGGTGACGTTTCCAGTTAAACGGTACTCGGCTGGGTCAAAGGATTCTGGTGTTGAGATTTCGCTGCCGTCTTCGGCGGAAGAGATTGGTTTTAAAGCGAACATGCGATTGATAACTTTACCGGATTCTTCTAACACCTCCCGGGCGGCCGCGCCGACTTGTTCGTCGGAATAGTCCCCTAGCGATTCGCTGACCAAGTCGATCAGTCGAGCCTCTCGTTGCAAAGCGGCTAGCAAGCTAATGGCTTCGCTGCGAGTTGGCTTGGGTGAGGCTGGCTTTTTTGGTGCCGCTGACTTGGGCGTGGAAGCGACGGTTTCAGTTTTAGGCGCTGGTAACGCTTTTCCGTCGACTAGTTGTTGAAACGAGTTGCTGAGATCACGATCGAACATCAGTTTGAAAAATGCTTTGGTGGCGACCAAAAGTCCCATAGTTATGTCTTCCGGGTGGTTTGAAATCAAAGAATTTCGAGCCCGACATCGTAGCGTTTGCCCCGGTTTTTCTCTAGGCTTCGCCCATAAACGCATTTAAGCCGGTTGAAAAGACGGAGACCGGCAGTTTAGTGGACCCAAGAGCGACAAAGCCTTGCTCAATCAGCTTTTGGTCGTTTAATGCGGCAGGAATTTGTCTCCGGCTTCGTTTTCGTCGTCGCTTTGATTGGTTTCGGCCAAATCGAATCGAACGTAATAGGGCAAAAAATAAGTGCAGACTGATTGTTTGGAGGTCAACTGGTGTTGGCAAAAACGCTCGGATCAAAAATACTTTTGTCAAACCGTTACGTCTCCATTTTCTGAGAAGATCGCTGCCATGCAATCCTACCGTCGACTCGTTCGTATTTTGATGCTCTGCCTGATTGGCTGTTTTGCTGTTTCCATGGTTTCGGATTTGTTCGCCGCGAACGGAACTAGTGTGGTGGTACGGG
>CAZHCH010000084.1:0-7071 GCA_964530985.1 uncultured Pirellulaceae bacterium
GAAAGTTGAGCCGTCGACAATGGCCGTTATTCGAACGTCGTGCTTTCCTTCTTTAATCTCATAAACAAGAACCTTATTTGATGAAGTTAGCCCTTTAGCCAAGATCTGACCTGCAGCGAGTTCGCGATTTCGAGGCACGGATTTTCCATCAACCATGATGGACTTAAATTCACTGATTTCTAAGGGAACGCCGGAAGCATCTTCAAATTCGATCATGATTCTTGATACATAGATCAAAGTTCGTTTGGGTTTGACTTTTTCCGTCTTTGGGTTGGGTTTGATCTCGAGTCTGGCTGTCGCCAATTCGTTTTCGCCAAAAAACGTTTTTGCAGTAACTTGAATTGCATGAGTGCCGACTTTGCCGACTCCTAGTTCTTTGACTAGATCGTTGTATGGAAACTTAAATTTGCCCGCTCCGTTGGATCGAGCTGGATTTTGTAGGAATCGAGCAGTGTTTTCGATGTCCATACCATTGACCGACAAGCTGAGTGCATCGAGGTTAATTACTGGCTTAATACGGCTGATGTCGATTTCTACGATCGTTTGCGGTAATTGACTCAGGGTGGCGGACGCATCAATATTCGCAAATTCTTTGGATAAACTTGACAATAAGACACTAATGCCTGTCCTAGCTGGCGGACGAGTTATAAAACGCCAACGACCTAATAGCTCTCGGTTGCCAGTGGTGCGATGAATATCTAGCACGCTTTCGTTTGCAAAACTGTCGGAAGAGTCGGTTAAAAAGTGAGGGCTAACGGTCGACCAGAAATTCAGGCTAGACGTATCGGCTCTAACAAAATGTTCTCGCCGATTAGGAAACCGCTTCGGTACGTTGCCGTTTCTCCAAGTCAGTTCAAAATCGTTTTCAGTCTTTCCAAGTACTTTACCTTTGAGAATCGGCAGTAACAATTCGATCTCTAACTGGCCGGAGGCTGCATTTTTTGGTCGCCGTATATAGATGTCTCTTTCGAGCGATTCGTCGGTAGATTTTAGGAGTTTACTACTGCCGACTAAGCTCCAAGTTTTGGGGTGGCTTTCCCAGCCCTCGCCTGGAAGTGTTTTTAAGCGAATGCCAGTTAGTCGATTTCGAAAGCTGGCTTGATTGATGGAGTTGTCACGAAGTTCGAAAATGCCATAGTTTGGGACACCTAGTAAATCCAGTAACAGTAAAGCAGAGGGATCGCCAGAGTTTGGAATCAATGATTGTTCTTGAAATATATTCTTGAGATTTAAAGAGTTTTCGAAGTGTTGGTTTTGTTGATATGCAAATTCCGAAACGGTGGTTAGTTTTGCGGCGGGCTGTGGGTTGTCTTTTGAACCGGCTGGAATCCATGCCTTAGATAACAAGCGTTCCGTTTTATTTCGTTGCCGGGAATTAGTTGGGTCTGGCTGTGATTGAAAAACATCGATTAAATCCGCCATGGGTTTCAACCAATTGCCATCTTTTTCGACAGTCGCATCGGCAGGCTCTTTTGGTTCGAATGCCAACCACTGAAACCATTCGGGCTTGTTGGTCGCGTCCTCATAAAACACCAACAACATTCCTTGTGAGACGCCTTGGGGTTGTAATGAAGCTTCCGTAGGTTCTTTTTTTTCGCCGGATAGCGGAACTGAAAATTTGGCCTCAATAGGCGCGCTGCGGGACGGTAACTGAATTGGCGGAGTTTCGGCGACTAGTGTTAATAGTGTTTGGTGGGACTTACGTAGTGATGTTGCACCGGGAAGGTTTTGTTGTTTGAACAACCAAGATGTGAATTCTTGAACCTGATTTGGCTTTGGCTGGTCACTATAGATTTGAGAGTTGTTAAAGTCCGCGGGTAGGTCAATCACATTGTACAATTCGGCTCGTAACGTTTTGGTTCGAGAGGAATTATTGACCAGCGAAAATTTAAAAGGTGACCGCACATTTACTAAAGAATGGATCATTAACGCAGACCAGTCGTCAGGCAATTTTTTCCGATGCCAACGAATTAAGTTAGCTTTGGATTCCGACACTACACCGATTCCAATCTCGCGTTGAGCAAGGAGCTGAACAGTGGGGTCACGAGACAATTGAACAGAGAACCGAAACACAGAGGGTGTGAGCGATTTGTCGGCATTCGTAGCGGTAAGTTTCATAGCAATCGGTTTGCCAAGTAAACTGTCCGGTTGAGAATGGCGAATATAGACGTCAAAACTTTTTGACCGTCGCTGGGACAAATCACCGTCTTTAAAGGTGATCGATTGCTTTTTTTCGAACTTTGAATTCAGGCCAAAATCTAATCGCGTAGGAGTTTCTTCATTGTCCATCGAAAGGGCAAGGCTCACCATTTCAACTGCTTGAGCTGAAACGGAGATCGATATTGGGTCTAGGTCAAATGGATTGACGCGAAATTGACTGACAGATGAGTCGATCGAGATTTCTGGCTCCACCGCCGACCAGCGAATTTCGGGTACGACCCCCGGTTTAGGTTGGTCCCCGGCTGATTCAGAGCCACCAACCGCTAACAGCATTCGATAAGCCGTGTCAGAAGGTTGTTGAGATCGTTGCTGAGCAATTCCTGAGGTAGCTGATTCGAACAAGTCTGAAATCGACAGCCCATCTTTTGAACCAAACTTGGGTGTGTTAGATTCGAATGCCATATTAAAGGCAAAAGTTTCTTGGTCTGAATCGCCGTTTTTTTTGTCAGAAATAGCCGACGGGTCAGCGGTAGGTTTGGGTTTGAAGGCTTGGATTAACGGCAGGTACCGCTGTGCGGCGCGTCCTAGTAGTTCGACTTGAGTCGGAGTGAGCTCGTTTGTTTTTCGACTGGCTTGCTGTGAACGTCGTTGTACTAGTTTAAGTAGTTGCTCGTGAAGACGCAGGTAATCTTGGAATTCCTTGGTATACTGGTTGATCGCAGCAGGTAGTTTTGCTTGCGTGCGCAACATGGAATCGGTTAGAAAAATACCGGTCGAATCAGGTCGGTTGGAGGCTTTACCAAGCACGGCCAACCGATTGATTGCGGTATCGTCTTCCCAGAACTGCATTTCATTTTGAAAACGATTCAAGATCGCCATCCCCAAAATCGACTCGCGAAAACGGCGAATTTGAAGTTGCTTTTCATCTAGTTTACTTAGATCAAACAGCGTATTGCCGGGCGGCTTCTGTCGCGACGCTATCAAAGCGTTTCGATAGTCGTCGGAATCCGGAGCGCCATCGAACTTATTTCCAACTTCCAAGAAAGACTCGATCGCTTGGACTTCCTTGAAAGGTGCGGCATCAAAATAATCCTTTGCACGTATTTGTTCCGCAGCCTGATTACCTGACATGCCCGAAGCAAATGATTCCCAAGTGTAAACTGGTTCTACCGGCGGTTTGGTGTTTGAGTCGGGATCTGGCTTTGCAGGTGGCGTCCAATTGACGGCGAACTCCATTGTTCGATATTTATCAGCGATTTCGTCGGTCACAACACCGAGCCCTGGTCGAATCAGAACGGGAGTTTGTAAAGATAGGTACTTGAAATTTCGTGACCACGAGGTCGTTCGCTGGCGAATGCTTTCAAACAGTTCAATCACTCGAAGTTTGCTATGGCCGGAATCCGCCATTTGAGCGACCGATTCTGCAATCGCTTTTGCGAACAACGAACTCTTCAGCGGTGTACTGACTCTTGAAATCTCTTGATCTGAGTGAGAGGTAACGATCCAAAAATTTTCGCTGAGTGGTCCCCAGTGGTGATTTTTTAAAGCTTTAGCTAACGAGGAAGAGAACTGGTTCAAAGGCCGATTTGGATAAACGGGCGACCAGGAGTACCGCCCCGCATCAAGAAACACCAGCTTTAGCTTGGCAGGTGACTTGTCAATCTGCTTGAATATATCACCCAAATCCTTTTCGGTCAGTGTTGCTTCAGGCCCCAAGAACCCAACAGACTCCTGCTCGCGATCGGGTTCAGATTGGTCGACCAAGTGGCCATTTATATAGACCACCAATACGCCGTTTTCCCCCAATCGCTCTTTAGGAAGTTCCAAGGCACTGTTGTGCTTATCAATGTCGTGGACATCTAGCAACTCAGACTTTACTTGCTGACCGAACGCATCATGGACCAACTGGCAACTTTCGAAGGCAAAAGGAATTTCGCGACTGCCCGAATAATCGATGTAGTTAGTCGAAACAAAAACGGTAGGCTTCGCTCCAGGCATCAAACGGATGACAAGCCAAATCGTAAAACCTACAAAAATCAACAACAGCAACCCGGCGAAAAAGTTTCGATTCTGAAACCCTCGTAGCTGTTCGTCGTATTGTTTTTTTCGCCGACTGATCGGTGGCATTGGATTCTCGAAGTGACGTTTGGTTTAAAATCTTTAAATAGTTGTCACTGACATGTGACTCTTAGAACAAACAAGCTAGCGGTTCGTCCAGATTGAGTTTTCCCGTAGCTGGATTCGCCAGAATTCAGGTCGTTCGACAAAAACCGAAGTCTGGCGACTTCCGCTACAAGCTTACATCTATCTGTATTTTCAACCTGGCCGCACCACTAGTCAAATCTTTTATTCGACTTCAACTTTAAATTGTTTACCTTCATCTAGACCAACTTTGACTAGACTGACGGGGTGGTTGGCAGCCATACGCTCTAAAATGCCAGACGATAAGGCCGGCAGCAATGATTGATTGACGATCTTGTCGATGTTACGGGCCCCCGATTCGACTTCCTTGCATCGCGCGGCGATTTCTTGGGTGACCATTTCATCGATTTCAACCTTCGCTCCATAGCCAGATTCAATTCGCTTCTTGACTTTGTTCAGTTTCAAGCCAGCAATTTTTTGAATCACGGGATCTGTCAATGGATAGTAAGGCACCAAGGTGATCCGTCCAAGAAAGGCAGGCTTGAAGATATCCTGTCGAATGAATTCTTCATGCAGCGTTTCGGCGATCGCCTCCGGAGCCGGTGCAGTTTCTGGATCGGCACACAAGGATTGGACTAATTCGGTTCCTGCATTGGAGGTCATCAAGATAATTGAATTCCGGAAGTTGACCACGCGGCCAGTACCGTCTGTCATTTGCCCTTTATCAAAGACTTGAAAGAACATTTCTTGCACTTCTTTGTGAGATTTTTCCATCTCATCTAAAAGGATGACGCTATACGGTTTTTGCCGGACAGCTTCTGTCAAAATTCCGCCTTTTCCATAACCAACGTATCCCGGCGGGGGGCCAGTTAACGAAGAACCTGTATGAGATTCTTTGAATTCGGACATATTGATGGTGGTGATGTTTTGGTCGCTGCCAAATAGGTAATGAGCCAATGAGAGGGCTGTTTCCGTTTTACCGGTACCACTGGTTCCGGCCAACATGAATACACCGATTGGTTTGTCGGGATCGGCCAAGTTCGCTCGGGAGTACTTGATTGTCTCGGCAATTAGATGCAAGGCATGATCTTGGCCGATGACTCGATCTTTCAGCAGATCTTCCAATTGCAAAATGTTCTGAATTTCATCAGAAACCATTCGACCCAAGGGAATTCCAGTCCAAGATGAAACGGTTTCCGCAATGGCTTCCTTGTCGCAACAAGCATGAACCAAGGGTTCGCCCTCTTGGAGACCTTCTAGTTCGTTTTCGATCGAAGTAATTTGTGTTTCGATTTCTTCTGGTGATGCGGAGTCTTCGTCGGGTTTGCCAAATTGACGATAGAGGTCGCCGATTTGAGCAACTAGTTCTTTTTCTTTCTCCCAGCGAGCTTTTAATGCATCGAGTTCAGCGTTGTTTAGTTGCACTTGAGCGTCGATTTCGTTCAGCCGATCGGTGTGATCGACGGAGCCGATTGATTCTTTGGCGAGGCTTTCTTTTTCGACTAACAGCAAATCAATGGTACGTTGCAAGTCTTCAATTTTTGGCGGCGTCGCATTCTGGCTCAAATTAATTTTGGCACAAGCGGTGTCAATGACCGAAACTGCTTTATCGGGCAATTGGCGTCCTGGGATGTAACGGTTTGACAGTCGCACAGAGTCAATGACGGCATCGTTGCGGATTCGAATGTTGTGATGTTTCTCCAAGGTTGAAGTCAAACAACGAATCATTTGAACCGTCGTCGGTTCATCGGGTTCATCGACTTTGACGACTTGAAAACGACGCGATAGTGCGGCATCTTCTTCGAAAAACTTTTTGTACTCAGCCCAGGTCGTCGCGGCAACCGTTCGCAATTCGCCACGAGCCAGAGCAGGTTTCAAAAGGTTGGCAGCATCGCCTTGGCCTGCTTGCCCGCCAGCACCAACGAGGTTATGAGCTTCGTCAATGAATAAAATAATTGGCGTTGGCGATCCTTTGACTTCTTCAATCACACCTTTGAGGCGATTTTCAAATTCTCCTCGGACACCGGCACCTGCTTGCAACAGAGATAAGTCTAGGGCTTTGATGGATACGTCTTTTAGCATCGGTGGGACATCACCTTCAGCAATTCGGCGAGCGAACCCTTCGACGACGGCAGTTTTTCCGACTCCTGCCTCACCAGTCAGGATTGGATTGTTTTGTCGTCGTCGGCAAAGAATGTCTACTAATTGACGAATCTCTTCATCGCGACCAACGATAGGGTCGATTTTTCCGTCTTTAGCTTGCTGGGTTAGGTCGATTGTGAATCGGTCCAATGCCTTGTTGCTTTTGAAGACAGGGTCGTCGCTGCCGCTTTCCCCGATGGAACCACCTCCAGAGGTGGACTGTTCGCTACCTTGTTCAACTGATCCCTTAGTGATGTCGTGGAACCGAGCGATCAGATCGTCGGCTTCGATTGATACCAAGGTGCCGACAGGCAGTCCATGACCTCGAGCGTCTTTGAGGATTGCAACCAGTACGTGTCCAGATCGAATGGCACTGCCGCCAAAATCGAGTGAAGAAATCATCCACGTATCACGGACTAAATTCACCATGTGCGGTGATAAACCTGGGGTTCGTGTATTACCCGTTTTTAAGCCGTTAAGGACGCGCACGAGGTCCTCGTGAAATGCTTCAGCGCTAATGCTGTAGTGTCGTAAAATCATCGGCAAGTCTGAATTTGCTGTGTTCAACAAACATGACATCCAATGTTCGTTTTCAATGTCGTAGTTCGTCCGAGCAACACCAATACG
>CAZHCH010000084.1:7171-14169 GCA_964530985.1 uncultured Pirellulaceae bacterium
AGAGGGTTTTGAACAAACCCAGCTATCAAAACCTAAACGAGTACTCCCTAATTGTGTCGGTTGAACTGCTTCCGCTTGGACTTTCAAACGCACGTCAAAATCCAACGGTCGCCCAAGTATCGATCCGACTAAGTCGGCCAAGCGACGAAACATTATATTTTTAGGCACCGCGCTGTTTTGTTCGTTTGTGTCATTGAAAGGGCAGAGCAACTCAAATTCTGTTCGCGTTAGTGGACCAAGCTGTATTTCAAAACGCTGCCGATAAGCCGGCACGGACGTGCCAGCGACCGCTGACCGCCCTAGAACATTGTACCCAGTTCCAAGGCCGCCCAATCGCGTTTGAATTTCACGTGGCAAATGAACTCGCTCTTCAATAAACTCACTGACTTCGACTTCAACGCCAAATTGTGCCGCAACACAACGTCGAATGGCGCTCGCAGATCGAACTGGCCGGGACAGTAATCCGACTGAATCGGCAAAGACATCATCTGAAAATGATCTTTGGCTGCGGGTCGAAGGCAAGCCTAGACCACATAAGGACATCAATACCATCGAAAACGCATCTTCAGACTCATGTACTCCTTGGCGGTGCATTTCGATGCTGATGTCATGTCGATTGGTAAGCCAAGCATTAAAAAACAGGGTGATGATGCGAGAATTGAAAACATCCAAAAAATCTCGCATCAGCATATTAGGTTCACCGCCGCTAACCATATCTCGGTCTTGATGTGGCAGGACTCCGACGGGACCATGTAAACCGATCACATGTGTGATCAGTTCCATTATTCCGTCTTCGATTTTGAGTTCTTGGATTTCGCCTGCAGGGAAATTCTTAGTGGCCGACGACCGAAAGCGCAGCACGGGATTAGCATGCCCTCCTGGACTATCAAGTGGGCATTTAGTCAACAACAGCATTGTTCGCACCGCTTCAAAAAACTCAAAGCGAGAAGCATTGTCGATAATTTCTTGCTTTAAAGTAATTTTTTGGTCCCGCATCGCTTCTTAAAACCGGTTAGTAGCCGATCGTCCTCTGCCGCATTGATATTGACTTGAGTAAAAGAATTAACACCCGCATGGAGTGAGAAAAAATGATTTAACCCACAGGCAAAGAGAAACCAACTCCCTGGCCGGTTGCTGTTGCGTGTTTCGTTTAGGCTTACTTGAATTTTTGTTCCGTCAGCGATCGCCCCCCAAGGGATTGAATCGATACGATCAGTTGTTCGTTCCGTTTTGACGTCGGCGACGGAAGTAACCCAAGACTGATTCATTACGCTCGCCGGGCGGTCTAACAACTCTAGCAAACGTCGTAGGGTTTGCACTTGTCGTGACTTGTCCAATAACAGGTAGTTTAAATTCAACAGCGATATTAGTTGCCAATAGTGCTTCGCATCTGTTTCTTGTACTAGCATGCGATTCCAGTCACCGACTCGTTTGGCTGAATTAACTAAACCACCAACCATGACTTTGAATTTGCTGGAGTCACGAGAAACCAAATTCAAATCGCGAAAGATACGATTGCAGCAAAGGGGTTTAACCAGCACCTGAGAAAACCGATTGTCAGCAGCCGGCTCTAAATTTAAGTCGACCAGCGACAGCAAGATGTCTGTCCCATCGCCTTGAGCGCGGAAATTTCGACGGCTAGCGTAAAACAATGAATTGGATGATTTCACACCATTGTGTTGAACGTTATAGAAGGGATCAATCGGAAGGATTGCACCGTCCGCATCGATACCGTTGACCGCTTGAAGGTCAAAAATTTCAAAGTCCAACTCACCTGAGTTGGCATCGATTGGCGAATCAACACAGTACTTTCCGACTGGCCTCGCGATTGGTTGGGTTTCGAACAGGTTGACGATTGGTGCACAATTGATTGCCAAACTGTCATCACCAACAACGGATTCCAAGCGCTCATTAGAAGTACTGAAATAAATGAACAGCTCAAAACGATTTTCGTCGGACTTCAATAGTTCCGCAGGAACAGGAAGATCAAAGAACAGGTGTTTGGTCGGATATGCAAACAACTCCATCAAGATCTGGTACTCTAATGGCAGCCCTTTAAATGGCGGCAGCACCAATTCGTCTTCTTGAAAACCCAAAATTTGTAAGCTATCTGCCGGTAGCTCCCAACATCCTTTTTCAGTTTGGAAACCAATGCCTTGACGATAAGCTGAATTATAAATCAATTCGCAAAGCTCGAATTGAACATCGCGGTTGGCAATAAAGAATCGCAATTCCTGATTGAGAGCAGCGTGTAGGGGCAAACCGTCGCAGCCTTCAATGACAAGTTTCATCGCTGAAACTGCCGGTTTTGCAAGGCCATGACGGGCCTCGGGAAAATCGCGTTTCAATTCACAAGAAACGATATTCATTGCATAACAACGAGAGTCGTAGCACGTGCGGAAGTGCGTATCGCTGTATTGCTCCAATGATAGTTTTGTCTCTAATCGTGGGAGCAACTCACCGCCGGGTTTGACCTGATCACCTGGTTGGAACTGAACAACAGAAAATGCAGGAAACGGCCTTGTCGCCAAGGGCAGCAGTTTCTCTAACATCGCAGAAGCGATTTGAGGAAAATCGTCATCTTGTTTCATTTGCACGCGAGCGGTCAAAAACGCAAAGGCTTCTACCAGTCGTCGTACAAACGGGTCTTCGCGCGCATCGCGTTCGAAATCTAGTAAACTGGCTTCGTCGCCGTGAACTTTACTAAACTCGCGCCCTTGTTTATACAAGTAACGAAGTTCTTCACGGTAGTATTCAAAAAGCCTGTTTGACATATGCCGGTTCTATTTTTCCTTGATCAATTCTGATGGTTTCTTCAACAAGTATCTAGCTCACCATGAAGGCCTGATTGACGGGGTCTAAACTAGAATCAAATCGAATTGCTTCAAATGGTTGTACGACTAATTGGCCGGTGACTTCCGTGTTGATCAGGCGATTGTTGACTGACGCAGACATGGCAACAACGACATTGTCCAGCCTTGGTTCATAACGCTCGATCGAAAGTTGAATTGATTTGCAAAATCGTTTTTCCATTAACGGATCCCCCATATTCAAGCTTTGAAAATCAACAACGCCAAAGTTGACTAACGAATTGTTTAAACAATCAATCGCGTCTTGATCGGTCGCCCGTAGGAGGTAGCTTGGAGGAATCGAAAGCCGCGAGTTCAACAGGCTCTCGATATTTAGGCGAACGCTTTCTACGATTTCGTTACCCGAGCAAAAACGCGATTGGTTTTGAAATCGATACAACAACGGGGCAAGGAAAGAATCGCTCATTACGAATTGACCCCCAGGCTGGCATTTCCGAAATCAAACAACGTAAACTCATCATCACCGGCCCCAAAAATCCGTCGGCCTCGCCCCATCGTCGCCAGCGCAGGGGAATCTTCGTCTGGCCATGCAGTTTCTCGGCCCAACTTAAGACTGTCAGTGGACTGTTCGTCGATCGAATTAACGTACAAACCCGGCAAAAACATTGCTAGATTCGTACCATCATGCAATGTGATCCTTGCTTTGTTCCAAAGGTGGTCGATCAGACGTGTAGGTCGTGCTACTTCAATGTCTTTGACCATGTGATGTGGTAACCAGACGTAGTTTCCCTGAACGGTAAACGCTTCAAAAACGGTTGGCGTCAAGTCATCGAGGTCGCGGAAGCCTTCGTAGCTTTCGCCATTGACGGTGAGGGTTACTTGCGGAGCATTTTCTAAAACGTGGTCGAGTGCTTCTTGATATTTATCAACGTCTCCTGACCGCAAACAGGAAGCCGCCCACAGTAGTTTGTTAGTGACCGCGTCTGGAGTTTCAAGAAACTCTGGCACCATCCCGTCTCTCCACACTGCAGCTCGCTGAATCTCCGCAATCGACAGATTATCGATCATTCCGGTTAACGCAATGTGCTCATTATCGGAGTCTAACAGCTTCAGTTGCTGAGCGATTTTTTCGACGCGATCCCAGTTGCCGGTAAAGCAAACCAACTGCACTAACACTAATCGCAATGGCAGGTCCCGAGGGTTCTTACCAACAGCGGCATTGCCTTCAGCAATGGCTTCGGTGAGCTTTCCTTGATTAAACAGATTGATTAAGTCTTCCATTATCCACCATCCTCATTCGCGTTCAATTGCATTTGCAAAGTTACAGGTTCAAAAATCACACGTGTGCGACCACTGTCGTACTTATGATGCGGGCATAGCCGAACCGTACAGTTGTACCGCCCGGGATCTGTCACATCCTCGTCAACGAAAAAGCCCGTTGCTTCGTCGAAAAACGGTTTGATCATCTTCTGTTCAAAGCCGCGGTTCTGTCCGCTTGAATGCTTCATTAACCATTCTTGCATGTGGTCTTGAACAGTTTCAGGCCCCACTGACTTACCGATCTGGCTACGAGTTTCAATTTTCAAGCGGTGAGCCATACGGCAAACACATAGCATGTAGTTAAACATCGACGACAACCGCAGATTAGACGTTGCGTCACCGGTAGACATCGGTCGAACCTGCTGGGCCGATTGACACGATAGCGTTGCAACGTAATAGGATTGGTTAATCGAAAACAAAGGAATCAAACCGATTGAGCTATAAATTGCCTCTTCACGTTCTGAAATAATAATCTCAACTGGTGGGTAGCTTGCGACCCCTGCGGAGTCTGTCTGGAAATAGGTTTTAGGCAGGCTCCAGATCAGACCACCGTCATAGCCAGGTTCAAGATCAGAGTCCTCGGTTGCGAGCTGTTTTGGGTCCCGATCCACACCGCTCACATCAGAAAACCAGTCGTATAACTTAAAGCTACGAATAATTGGCTGCGCCACTGCAAATGCAGATCGCCCCCACAGGAACTGCTCGGTTCCCCCAAAGCCTTCATGCTCATCAAACACAATGCCTGTCGCCGGACTTTTGTTCCCTTCTGCATCAACGGTGGCTCGCATCCGATAATTTCGATATGGAGTTCGAACCAGAACTCTTGGCATGCTTAGACCAATCATACGAGAACATTCTTGCCGTCGAAACTCATTCCATTGGCTGTATGTCGGCTGCCGTAAAATCGATTTGACATCGATCACATTCTCAAGTTGGCTAAAACTCTTGATTGACTCACCAAAAAAATTGGGGGCCAACGAAACCAAAAACATGCAAAAACACTCTTCTCCCACACGAGCCAATTTACGTATTGAATCTAATCCGAGTTGCATCGATTTTTCGAAAGAAGATTTCAGCTTGACCTGATTCAAACCAAAATCAAAATCGACAATCATTAAACTAAACGGATACACAGCCGAATAGTCTTCCAACTGGATATTCTGTTCACCAATTAGGTAATCAAAACGCTTGCGAAACAACTTGTCGTAGACCCAAGTCTGCCGATGCGAATTTGCATTCAAATCCGATTCGAGTTCTTCTGCAGAAATATCCAACACGAAAACATTGACATTCCGTGACAACGGCATGTTACGAATCGTACTATCACTTGATCCGCTAGTAGCGATCAGCCCGTAAATACTTCTGTAGGAAGACTCCAACTGACGAAATTTCTGGCTGCCCAGCACCTGCCGAACTACCGCCACCAATCGACGATCGATCTCGGCGATTTGCTGAGCAATCGCCGAGAACAATTCGTCTAAGTTACGGATTCTCCGTAGGTCACAAGCAAGCAACCATTCGACCAATTTACGATTCAACGAAATTGATTCCGCCTGCGAATCGTCCAAGTCGTTAGGTTCAACGCTCACATTTCAACCTACGCCTCGCTGCGACTAGCGACCAACGACATTGACATGTTGATCTCTTCCACTTGGAAGTGAGGTCGCAGTTGAGCTTTAACGTGATAGACGCCTGGATCGGTTGGATCTTCAACGACCTTGATTTCAGCAAACCGGAAAGGCTTTCTCGCTTTCGCTTCTTCGCTGGCTTTGTCTTGGTCCAAAACGTAGTTGTTGACGAACCAGTCGTGAATGTAATCTTCAATCTCGTCGGCTTCTTTCGACTTGCCGAGTTGTATCCGCAGCATTGGCTGCAAAGCGTGTGCTGCACGCGAAACTGCCATGATGTAAGGCAGCCGAGCGGACAAGTTCTCATTGGCAGTTGCCGAGTTACCAGCTGCTGAATCATCATACTGCTTCGGCTTATGAACCGTTTGGCCACCGATGAATACAGCGTGATTAGTGTTCAACTCGTACAGCAGTGGCAAGAATCCGACTTTACCCAAAATCGCATCTTTGCTCATCGGCAACGGAACTTGCGTTGGGCATTGAACACGAGTGTCAGAGTGCTCTGAAGTGAAGTAGTGAATCGGCAAGCCTTCGACTTTACCACCACTCTCTAGACCACGGATCCCGACCGCCCAACCGTAATAGGCAAACGCGTCGCTCATGCACTGGGCCATCGTGTAGGCTGCATTCATCCAGCAGTAACGATCGACGTCGGTTTGCTTTGGCTTGCCATCGTCACCGAGTGGAAATTCTTGGTAGCTGAACGACTGAACCATTTGTTCGCAATCACTGTTACCGTAAGGTAAACGGGCCATTGCTTTAGGCATGCACATTGCGACGTAACGAGAATCTTCCATTTCGCGGAAGGCTCGCCAGTCGGTCATCTCAACAACGCTTGGGTTGAGGAATCGGTTTTCAATGGCGGTATCGTCTAGATTTTCTAGAACTTCCCAGCCCTTGTCTTCCGGAATGCCAAACATTTTTGGTGAAGGCGATGTCAAGAAAGGTGCATGCGAAACCGCACATACTTTCGCCATGGTTGCCAAACCTTTGACATCGACAGCCGCGTGAGAAAACTCAAAATCCCCCACGATTGTACCAATCGGCACACCACCGAGAGTGTTATAACGACGCGTGTAGATCTTGTCGTACAAAATCGTGCTTTGGAAATTAGACGAAGTCATGTCGTCCAACAGTTCCTCTTTGGCGATATCCATTACCTGAATACGAAGATCGCTGCCGAGCAATGAACTTTCGACCAAGTGTTGCAAACCACGCCAAGAGCCTTCGAGTTTTTGGA
>CAZHCH010000085.1:0-13901 GCA_964530985.1 uncultured Pirellulaceae bacterium
GTGTCAACTCTTCGACCGTTTCGTTAAACGCTTCGGAAGGTGAGTGTCCGTTTTTTCGGAGCGCGGTGTATTGCGCTTCGAAAACGCCTTGCAACGCACCCATCAGGATTCCTCGCTCGCCGGTGAGGTCGGAGTAAACTTCTTTCTCGAAATTAGTCTCGAACAAGTACCCAGAACCGACACCGATTCCCAAAGCGACCACGCGCTCGTGAGCTCGGCCAGTTGCGTCTTGAAAAATCGCGTAGCTGGAGTTGAGTCCTTTACCGGCGAGGAACATGCGGCGAAGCGAAGTTCCCGACCCCTTGGGCGCGATCAGGATCACATCCACATTTTCGGGAGGGACGATCCCGGTTTTGTCTTTGAAAGTTACGCCAAAACCATGTGAGAAGTACAAAGCGTCCCCTTCGTTGAGGTTGGCTTTGATCGTTTCCCATTGAGCGATCTGCCCCGCGTCAGAAAGCAAGTACTGAATCACAGTCGCGCGTTGGGCCGCTTCTTCGATCGGGAATAGCGTTTCGCCAGGTACCCAGCCATCGCTGACCGCTTTGTCCCAACTCTTCGAGTTTTCGCGTTGGCCGATGATGACGTTGAATCCATTTTCTTTCAGGTTCAGCGATTGGCCTGGGCCTTGAACGCCATAGCCGATTACCGCAATCGTCTCGTCTTTGAGAACTTCACGAGCTTTTTCGAGGGGGAATTCTTCACGAGTAACGACGTTTTCAATTGTGCCGCCAAAATCAAGTTGAGCCATTTCAGTTTGCCTTTATAAGGGAGTGTAAGTTTTGTTTAAAATTTGATTGGTGTTAACACTACTTTCGCGGAGCGAAAGGCGACGATGACAAAGCCTAGTGTGCGGTGGCGAGTTTTAGCTCGTCGAGCACGTGACGTAGCTCCTTCATCGGTTTGGCAATCGCAACTCGTCCCGATTGGACAAATTCCAAAATGCCGTATTGATCGAGATCGTCGTACAACGCTTTGATTTGCTCAGGCGTGCCGACTTTTTCCACAACCATGTATTCCGGTTCGATGGCGATCACCCGTGCGTGGTGGTTCATGATCACGCGTTGGTCCGGTTTATCGCCAAGGTTTTTGGTCGCCACTTTTAGTAACGCCAATTCCTGATAAACGATTTCGTCCTCTCGGTAATAGAGTACGGTAAAAATCTCGATGTGTTTTTCCAGCACGGAGACCAGCTTGCGAACCCGATCTTCTTCCAGTTGCACGGTGATCGTATAGCGGGAGATACCAGGGACTTCGCATTTGCAAACGGTCAAGCTTTCAATGTTGATATGTCGCTTGGTGAATGCTGTGGTCACGCGGTGGAGCAAACCCGATTTGTCGGCGCTAAAGACGACGATGGTAAAATCTTGTTTCATTGTGATTCCTCTGTGTTTTGTGGGAGCGTTTAGGACTAACTGGGGGCATGTAATTGCGGCGGCGAAATTATTCCAAGCGAATGTCGGCGACGGCCGCTCCTGAGGGAACCATTGGGAAGACGTTGTTTTCTTTGCCGACCATGACTTCCAACAAATACGCCCCATCATGTTCCATCATCGTTCGCAATGCGTCTTTGAGTTTGGAACGTTCTTCGATCCGTTGGCAATCGACTCCGAACCCTTGGCTGATTAACTGAAAGTCGGGGTTTACCATCTCGGTCGATGCATAACGCTTGTCGAAAAACAATTGTTGCCACTGGCGAACCATGCCGAGAAATTCGTTGTTCAAAAGCAGGATTTTGACAGCGACGTTGTTTTGCAGAATGACACCCAGCTCCTGGATCGTCATTTGAAATCCACCATCGCCGAGCACTGCAATTACCTCACGTTCGGGTGCGCCCATTTTGGCTCCGATCGCCGCAGGGAGGCCGAAACCCATCGTTCCCAATCCGCCCGAGGTAATATTGCTTTTGGTTTTGTTAAAGTGAGCGTAGCGACAGGCGACCATCTGGTGTTGCCCCACGTCGGTAACAATAACGGCGTCGCCGTTGGTAAGCTCGTTCAATTCGCGGATCACTTCGCCCATCGTCATTTCGTCGCCGGTGGGATTGAGTTCCGCGTTGATGATTTTTTCATCTTCGATTTTGTCGCACTCTTTGAATCGCTCACGCCACTCTTCGTGTGAGTTTTTGTTGACCAACGGCATCAGTGCGGTGAGTGCTTCTTTGGCATCTCCCAGAATTCCAACGTCGACGGCAACGTTCTTGTTGATCTCGGAACGATCCAATTCGATATGAACGATCGTGGCTTGCTTGGCATATTTGTCGAGGTTGCCCGTTACACGATCGTCGAAACGCATGCCAACGGCGATCAGGACATCACACTCGTTGGTCATTACGTTCGGGCCATAGTTGCCGTGCATCCCGAGCATGCCCACGTTGAGAGGGTGGTCGGTTGGCATTGCAGACAGTCCCATGATCGTCCAAGCAGACGGGATTCCAGTTTTTTCAACGAACGCTTTTAGCTCCGCTTCGGCTTTAGACAAAATGATCCCTTGGCCGAAAAGCAAATATGGCTTTTTGGCGTTGTTGATCAATTCGGCAGCTTCGGCCAGAGCGGCAGGGTCGAGCATCGGTCGGTTGACGTAGCTTTCGATGTGCGTGCATTTTTCGTACGAATAGTCGAACTTGCCGAACTGGGCGTTTTTAGTAATGTCGATAACGACCGGACCAGGTCGGCCGGTGTTGGCAACGTAAAACGCTTTGGCAAAGACTTCTGGAATTTCACTGGCGTCAGTGATCTGGTAGCTCCACTTGGTCACCGGCATTGTGATTCCCATCACGTCGGTTTCCTGAAACGCATCACTTCCCAGCAGGTGCTTGGGAACCTGGCCGGTGATGCAAACCATGGGAGTACTGTCGATCATCGCATCGGCGATACCGGTGACTAGGTTGGTGGCTCCGGGACCCGAGGTGGCAATGCACACACCTGTCTTTCCCGTCACACGAGCAAAACCCTGGGCGGCATGCGTGGCTCCCTGTTCGTGACGAACCAGTACGTGTTGAATCTGATCGGCGTACTTGTAGAGTTCGTCGTAAACGGGCATGATCGCGCCGCCGGGATAACCGTACATCAACTCGACCCCTTCGGCGATTAGGCATCGTACGACGGCTTCGCAACCGGTGATGTTTTCGGTGATTTTATTTGGCTTGGTCGTCGGTTGGGATGTCGAAGTCGACATGGCGATGATCCTAGGTAAATCAGTGGTTAAAAAGCAAAACGAGCAACTGTCTATTTTTTGGGTTCCCAGACGCTGGTGGTCGCGCCGAGCGAAGCCGAAGCGACGTTCTTGGCAAATCGTGCGAGTACACCCTGTGTATATTTAGGCTGCGGCGCGGACCATTCGGCTCGACGAGCATCTAGGTCTGCGGCTACATTTAGTGTTCGGTTGGGAACGTCGATCGTGATTTCGTCACCGTCACGAATCAGTCCGATAGGACCACCCCGAACCGCTTCGGGAGCGACGTGTCCGATCATCATTCCGTGAGTGGCTCCGCTGAATCGACCGTCGGTCATCAGCGCGACCTCCTGACCCAATCCGGCTCCGATAATCGCGGCACTAACAGCCAGCATTTCACGCATGCCCGGTCCGCCCGCGGGGCCTTCGTTGCGGATGACGATCACTTCGCCCGGTTTGATGCGGTCGTTCATGATTTCGTTAAAGCACTCTTCTTCGCTTTCAAAAACACGAGCGGGACCAACAAACGTGGTTGTCTTTCCCGGCGGCAGTTTCATCACGCAACCTTCCGGCGCCAACGAGCCTCGCAAGATCGCCAAGTGACCGGCCGGTTTGATTGGATTGTCCAGCGGACGAACGACTTGCTGTCCGTCAGGTTCTTGCGCCGCGTCTGCCTCTTGAAAAATCGTGCGACCTGAAACGGTTGGAGAGTCGTTCAGTTGCCCGTGTTCTTTCAGGCGGTTGGCAACTACGGCAATTCCGCCAGCGATGTGCAGGTCTTTGGACAGAAAGCGACCGGTCGGTTTGAGGTCAGCCAGTACCGGTACGTTTCGGCTGATGCGATCAAAGTCGTCGATCGTGATATCCAATTGAGCTTCGCGAGCGATCGCCAGCAGATGAAGAACGGCGTTGGTAGATCCACCTGTGGCAATAACCGATGCGATCCCGTTTTCTACCGATCCACGAGTAATGATTTTTCGAGCGGTGATGTTGTCGTTGAACAAGCCCATGATCATCGGGCCGATTTGGCTGAGTTGTTCAGTCCGTTTGGGATCCAAGGCCGGGATCCCGTTCAACATCGGAGAGATGCCCAACAAGGTGGCTGCGGTCGACATTGTGTTAGCCGTAAATTGTCCACCACATGCTCCGGCTCCGGGGCAAGCTTCGTTTTCGATTCGCTTTAGTTCGTCGTCGTCGATCGTTTTACGAGCATGAGCGCCAACCGCTTCGAACACGTCCTGAATCGACATGTCCTGATTCTCACCGCCGGGATCAATCGAGCCGCCGTAAACCATCAATGAGGGAAGGTCCATCCGAGCCAGTGCCTGAACGGTACCGGCAACTGTTTTGTCACAACCGGAGATGGCAACGATACCGTCCAATTGGTGTCCGGTGATCGCGAGTTCGATCGAGTCGGCGGTTAATTCTCGGCTGACCAACGAGCAGCGCATCCCCTCGGTTCCCATCGAAATTCCATCCGAGACGACGATCGAATTGAATTCGAACGGAACGCCTCCCGCAGCGCGAATCGATTTTTTGATCTCTTCGGCAGTTTCACGAAGGTGCATATTGCAGGGCGTGATCTCGGACCAAGTGTTAGTGACGCCGATAAACGGCTTTTTAAAGTCCTCATCACCCAAGCCGGTGGCTCGTAACATAGAACGCGCCGGAGCTCGATCAAAACCTTTTTTTATTGCGTCGCTTCTCATTTGGTTATTCCACAAAAAAAGCCGTCCCATCAGGAACGGCTTCGAAAGTTATTAGGATGTTTCCTGAATTTCTATGCCGTTTCGATTCTTGATAGGACTACCACCACTAGCAGCAGCAAAGAAAGAGCCAGAAGAACCACGACGTTTGCGCGCACTTTCAAAACACCTTCTACGAGGGTTTTTGGACTGGCGAAAATAGCGGTTGCGTAGTTCATTCCGTCAAATCTAAGTAAGGGTTCGGTCGCTGTCAATTTAGATTTCATGAGTTTTTGCGAAGATTCGCGACGACCGGTCATTGTCAATGACAGCGAAATGTGTTGTTCGGCAGTGACGGATCCTTTAGCAGGATGTAAAGGAATTCCGGCTTCCGTTATCTGCAATGCTGTCGAAAGTGACCTAGAGGTAGAATAATTCCATCGGATTTACCCGAGTTTACTTCCAAGCGGTCCTCTTAAAGTGGCCTTCGTGACCATTTTCGGGAATAAGACCGCAGCGATGATATTTAGGAACAAGATGAACTCACGCGACGCAATCAAAAACTCGATTCATACCGACAGCAGAACGCCGGCGGAAGAGATTTGAGCTACGGCTGTAGTTACGGGGGAATGTGTGTTTGGGCATCGCTTTTTTGATTTCGCGGGTTGGAGGTGGCCAGTTTTGCCAATATGTGGCGGTAGCTAAGGGAAAAATAGCCGGGGTGAAAGAAGTGGAGGTTTCGGCATGATTTGTAGTGGTTGTGTTGGCGAAATTGGTGCAAACCGGTGTTTGGTTGACTTGGAACTCGTCCTGCTTTGGGAAATGAGACAAAAGTTGGTTAAAACTGCCGCAAAAGCTCGATCCTTGACGTGTTAGCTTCCGATCAAAATTGTCATTGCAAAAACGGGATCGGTCAGTAAACTATCGGTTTCAAATTTCGGAAATCCGGCGTCAGAATGGCCGGAATAGGTAAAGCACAAAGACATTTTTGTAGGAATTCGATCGGCAACACTTGATTGCCGAACTAGCTGATTATGGCCATCACAAAAGAAAAAAAAGAAGATCTAGTCAAAGAGTTTCAGCGAGAAGCTGGAGATTCTGGGTCTCCTGACGTGCAAATTGCAATCTTGACCACGCGCATCCAAAACTTAACTGCTCATATGCAGAAGAACAAAAAAGACTATTCGACTCGTCGAGGTCTGTTAGGGATGGTTTCGCGGCGTCGACGGTTGTTGGATTATGTCCGCAAGCACGATGCAGATCGCTATCTTGATTTGCTCGAGCGATTGAATATTCGTAAGTAGTTTCATGCGTTGCTTTTATGGCAACGCATTTTTTGTTGACTGTTGGATAGTTTAGTTTGTTGTCTTGGCGGGTTTGCCGAGCATGTTGTTTGTTGTAGATTTGTTTTTTAGTCTGTTTCAGTAGTATTGTTTAGTTGCGGTTGAAACCGCAAGCTGTTTGTTGCGGTCCGAAGTTAGGACCAGCTTTCGTATTAGGAAGCTTTCTGCCTAAGAGGTTTAAACGGCCTCGCTGCATTTGCAACTGGGGATTTGAGTTCCAAGCGATCATTTACTAAGGCGTCTTTTTGTTCAATGACGTTTTTTGGCGAGGTCGGTTTCAATAAGCCGTTCGTCGTGTGCTTTCCTTTAGGCACCTTTGTTTTGATACTTCGGTTGCGAATTATTCGTGGCCCTCGGGGATCAGATTTGTTGAATCTGGTTTTTGAAAATGAATTTTTAATAGGTAGTCCTCGATGATCGATGGCTGCCTATCTGTTACGCACAATAGTTTTGTAAGATTTTTTTTGCAGGAAAAGTAAACGTGAAAGTACGAGTAGAGAAGAAAATTGGCGATAGCGTTCTGTCGTTCGAAACTGGCCATTGGGCCAAGCAAGCCGCTGCTGCGGTTTTAGTTCAGTACAACGACACCGTTGTGATTTCAACCGCTGCAACGGGTTCCCCAAGACCGGGTATCGACTTCTTCCCATTGATGTGTGATTACCGCGAGCGAACCTGTGCCGCTGGTAAATTCCCAGGTGGATTCATCAAACGCGAAGGTCGTCCAACAACGAAAGAAACACTGAGTGCTCGGCTAATTGACCGTCCGATTCGCCCAATGTTCGCTGAAGGCTTCAAAGATGAAGTCCAGTGTCAAAACTTTGTGCTTTCCAGTGATAAGCAAACTGATGGTGATGTGTTGGCAATGAACGGCTCTGCCGTGGCTTGCTTTATCTCGCCAATGCCGTTTGAAGAGCCGGTTGCGTCTTGCCGAGTGGCTCGCGTTGATGGTGAATTCGTTGCCTTCCCAACTCACGATCAGTTGGAAGACAGCGACATGGATATCATCATTTCTTCGACTGAAGAAGCGATCACCATGATCGAAGGTTTCGGTCGCGAAGTTCCTGAATTGGAAATGCTGGACGCGCTTGAGTTCGGTTTCGGTGTTTGTAAAGAAGTCATCGGCCTGATGCGTGAGTTGTACTCAAAAGCAAATGTCGAAAAGGCCCCTTTCGAGGCTCCAGCGGACAACGGCCTGCTGGAGAAGTTGATCACAAAGTACTACGACGAATACGCTAAGGCGACTGCGATTGGTGGCAAGCACGATCGTGGTGCAGCCAAGAACGAGCTAAAGGATCGTATCATCGCGGAGATGATTCCGGATCCAGAAGCCGACAATGCCTATAGCATGGGCGACATGAAAACTGCGATTCACGATTTGGAAGAAAAGTGCATCCGCGATTCAATCCTCAAAGGCGTTCGCGCTGATGGCCGTGACGGCAAAACGTTGCGTGCGATTGAGTGCGAAGTCAACATGTTGCCTCGCGTTCATGGTTCAGCGTTGTTCCAGCGTGGTGAAACTCAAGCTTTGATCACCGTTACTTTGGGTACCGGTCGTGACGAGCAACGTGTGGACGGTTTGTTGGATGAATACAGCAAGAAGTTCATGTTGGATTACAACTTCCCAAGCTTTAGCGTTGGTGAGTGTCGTCCAATTCGTGGTCCAGGTCGTCGTGAAATTGGTCACGGTGCATTGGCCGAACGTTCAATCAAGCCAGTATTGCCGGGTGCGGATGATTTCCCGTACACGATTCGTATTGTCTCGGACATCCTTGAATCAAACGGTTCGTCATCGATGGCAACCGTTTGTGGAACGACTCTCGGTTTGATGGCCGCTGGCGTCAAAATCAAAAACCCAGTCGCTGGTATCTCGGTCGGTATGGTCAAAGAAGGCGACGACTATCAGTTGTTGACTGACATTTTGGGTAGCGAAGATCACTTCGGTGACATGGACTTCAAAGTTGCCGGTTCACAAAACGGTATCACAGGGATCCAGTTGGACCTGAAGATTCGTGGTATTAGCCTTGAGTTGCTCAAGGAAGCAATGGCTCAGTCACGAGTTGCTCGGATCGAGATCCTGCGAACGATGCTCAAAACATTGCCGCGTCCGGAATCGAACCTGTCCGAAAACGCACCACGCCTGTTGGTCACCACGATCAATCCAGAAAAAATTGGCATGTTGATCGGTCCAGGTGGCAAGAACATTCGCGCCATCCAAGAAGAAACCAACACAGTCGTGGAAGTTTCAGAAGACGGTCGCGTCACGATCGCTGGAGCCGACGGAAACTTGGCCGAAGCTGCGTTGAAGAAAGTCGAAGCTTGCACTGCAACCGTTCAGGTTGGCAAGATTTACGACGGTACCGTCAGTAGCGTTAAGGACTTTGGTGCGTTCGTTGAGATCTTACCGGGTCGCGATGGTTTGTGTCACATCAGTGAATTGTCAGACGGCTACATTGATAGCGTCGAAGACATTTGCCAGATCGGTGACGAGATGAAGGTGATCGTGATCGATGTCGACGGCACCGACCGAATCAAGCTTTCTCGCCGACAAGCGTTGGAAGAGCTTGGCTTGGAAGATGAGTTTGCCAAGGACCAAGAAGAAGGCGGTTCGGACGACGACGATGATTCAGACAGCGACCGAGGTGATCGTGAAGATCGCGGTAACGACCGAGGTGATCGTGAAGATCGCGGTAACGACCGAGGCGGTCGTGGTCGTAGCGGCGGTCGAGGCCGCAGTGGTGGCGGTGGTCGTGGTCGTAGTGGTGGTCGAGGCCGCAGTGGCGGTGGAGATCGCAACGGTGGCGGCGATCGAAGTAGCAACGGCGGTGGTCGTAGTCGTTCACGTCGCTAAACTGATGATCCGAAATGGATTTCTGAATCGATTGATTGGGTGACCGATCATCTCGATTGGTAGAAAAAACAAAGCCCGCTGTGTTCGCAGCGGGCTTTTTTCGTGTCGTCGACGATTGAGCTTTTCTGAGCTAAACTGGGTGTTTGTAGTAATGGCTTTAGCCTCGAGACGCGGCCATGAACCACGATTGTTTTAGCTGAGCGTCCGTCGAATTTCTTTCCAAGTTGTCGAATCCGTGCCGTCCAAAGATCCTCTTGAAGACTTACGTCGCCAATACCACGAGCTTGCTTCGTTGGCCGGTTCGCTTGCGCACGAGATTAAGAATCCGCTGTCGATCATTTTGATGCACATTGGGTTGCTGGAGGAAGACCTCGAGCAGATGGACGGCCCGACCGCTCGCCGGTCTTCAGCGCGGATCGAAACGGTTAAAAAGAATTGCACTCGACTGGAAACACTGCTGAACGATTTCCTGCGTTTCACGCGTTTGGGTAGTTTGGAGCTTCATGCGGGCAGTCTGAATTCGCAAGTCATTCAAGTGTTAGACTTCTTTGCGGTCCAAGCGAATGAACAAAACATTGAGGTCGTTCGGCACTTAGACATGGAGTTGCCCAGCATCAACCTCGACCCGCAAACGCTCTATGCAGCCTTGGTGAACTTGGTCAAAAACGCAATCGAATCAATGCCTAACGGTGGTCAGTTGTTGGCTCGTACGCGCATTACTCGAACAGGTGTTGTGTTGGATTTGATTGACACCGGTTGTGGGATGGAGGCGTCGAAGTTGATCGAAGTTTTCCGCGAGTTTTATACGACCAAAGAAGGCGGAACCGGGTTGGGTTTGCCGATGGCTAAAAAAATTATTGAAGCTCACGGCGCGCGGATCAATGTACAGTCTGAAGTTCAGCAAGGAACTCAGTTTTCGATCGAGTTCCCCGTGCCCAAACGATTGTAGTTGTTAGAGACAAACACGTGTTGTTACCTTGTGCTAAAACGTAGCGTAGCCGCTTTTCATATTTATTTGATAGATCTGCCAGCTGATGAAATTAATTCGACAACTATCGGAGTTTCCAAAATCTTTGCGCGGCTGCGCGGTGGCGATTGGAAACTTTGACGGAGTGCATCGTGGGCACGCAGTGTTGATCGATCAACTAAAATCGTTTGCCAGTGAGTTCGGTGGCGCCGCGGTGGTGTTTACCTTCGATCCTCATCCTGCACGGATTTTGCGACCCGCAGATACGCCACCGCCGCCGCTGACGTGGACCAACCGCAAAGCAGATCTTTTGGCCGAGCTTGGAGTCGATGCCGTGGTGGCTTATCCGACCAATAAAGAACTGCTGAGTTTGAGCTATCAAGATTTCTTTCAGCAAATCGTGATTGACGCTCTTGGTGCAAAAGCGATGGTGGAAGGGCCTAATTTTTTCTTTGGTCGCAATCGCGAAGGCACTACCGATCGTTTACAAGAGCTTTGTGACGCGGCTGACGTTCGGTTGAAAATCGTGGTCCCACGCGAAGACGACGGTGAATTGATTTCTAGTAGTCGTATCCGTCGTTTGATTCAGGCAGGTGAAGTAGATGCTGCCGTATCGATGTTGACTCAGCCGTACCGGATTCGTGGAATGGTCACGCACGGGGCATCGCGAGGAAGTGCGATTGGTTTTCCAACGGCAAATTTGGATGCGATTGATACCTTGGTCCCGGCGATGGGTGTTTATGCTGGTCGAACTTATGTCGACGGGCGCTCGCATTGGTCGGCAATCCACATTGGCCCGAATCCAACTTTTGGCGAATTGCATCGAAAAGTAGAATCTCATTTGTTGAATTTTGAGGATTCTATCTATGGAAAGTCCATCGAGGTAGATTTTGTTAGCCGACTTCGCGATATTCGGCAATTCAAATCTGCTGAATTGTTAGTTCAGCAACTAAAATCCGACGTCGATTCGACTCGCGAGATTGCACGTAATTTTGGCGCGTAATTGTGATATCTAATTTGTAATGCCTTTCTATCTAGAACTGATTGAGTGACCGATGAATGTTGACTGGAACCGTTTTTGCGAAGTTGTGAACGCTGCTGAAAATATTATTTTGACTAGCCACATTCGCCCCGACTGTGACGCGCTGGGAAGTTGCTTGGGGATGGCTGGCATCTTGGAAGCATTAGGCAAAAAAGTTCGGATTGTTTGTGGCCAAGCGGTTCCACCAAATTTAGCTTTTATCGATCCCGACAAACGGATCATGTGCATCAACGAAGATGTTCAGCCTGCGGATTTGGCGGATGCCGATTTGCACATGATTTTAGACACGAGCGCTTGGGTGCAACTTGGCCCCATGGCCGATGTGATTAAAGCATCGACGTACAAGAAAATCATCTTTGATCATCACGTTGGCGAAGACGATATCGATGCCGAATTGTTTAAGAACACAACTGCTGAGGCCGTAGGCCGAATGTGTGTTGAAGCGGCGGAACATCTGGGTGTTGCCTTAACTCCTGAAATATCGACACCGTTGTTCGCGGCCTTGTCGACCGATACAGGTTGGTTTCGTTTTCCGTCGGTCAAAGAATCGACTTACAACGCCGCCGCGACATTGGTTGCCGGTGGCGCGGTTCCCTCGGAAATTTACGGCCACTTGTACGAACGGGAAACCGTAGGACGAGTTCGTTTGCGAGGTACGGTTTTGGCGCGAGTGCAGACTGAGATCGGTGGCCGGTTTGCTCATACTTATATTTTGCCGGAAGACTTTGCGAATACCGGTGCCGAGCAAACCGATACTGAAGACTTGATTAACTTGGCCTTGGAGATCGAGGGCACTCGGTTCGCTGTGATTTTGGTCGGCCAAATCAATGGTGGTTACAAATTGAGTTTCCGTAGTCGGTGTGAATCTCATGCGAACGTGGTTGCGGCTGAGTTTGCTGGTGGTGGCCACAAGGCAGCAGCCGGTGCGTTTATCGAAAGCAATGATTTCGAAGCCGTTCAAAAACAAGTTTTGGATCACGTCCGCAACGTTCTGAATGCTGAGTTTGGCGAATAGCGAAACATTTGGTGTTATGGAAATTAAGGACCTGAAGTTTGTAGCACTCGCCAGTGCTAGAGCGGTTGAACTTGAATCAGCCTTTGCTGCCGTTGGAGGACAGCTTAATGTCTTCGGTTTGGGTGATGGAATGGAGCGACCGAATCGCTCCAATCGCGATCACGCTGATTTTGCGAATCGCGTTTTGACCGGTGACATCGATACGGTGGTGTTTGTGACCGGAGCAGGCACGCGAACGATTATTGAATCGGCGCTGCAAACCGTGCCAAGGCAACGTTTTTTAGACGGGTTGCAGGATATTAGAACGGTCGCTGGTTCTGCTGCCGCAGCTCAGGTTCTACGTGATTTCGGTGTCCAGCCAACCGTGGCCGTTGGCAGTGGGGCGACCAGTGAAGCCGACGATATGGCTGTTTGGCGACAAATTTTGATCGCCGTGGACCATCAAGGCTCCAGTGTGAATCAGAACATTGCGCTGGAGAAAAATGCTGATCAATCCAGTTTGGTTAGTGGGCTTGAGTCGCGGGGAGCACGGTTGACGTTGCTATCGCCTTTCGCGGATCGGATTCCGGACAATCCCACATTGGCGATCGATTTGTTTGAACGCATTGACGCTGGCGAGTACCACGGAATAATTTTCTGCGACGCCGAGTCGGCGTCGCAATTTGTTGTTTTGGCTCAGCAATTCAGCCGAGTTCGTTTAACGAATCATGTACTGGACGATCACTTGGTGGTTTGCCAAAACATGGACGCTGCCGAGATCTTGCTAGATCACGGATTTACGCTCGATTACGTCACTAAAGCAGTTGCCCCCGTCGCGGTGGTGGCCGAAATCGGTGACAATCTGGCTTCGATACAAAAACAGAAACACCTTATACGAATCAATATGTCCGGTCCCGCAACAAGCCCCGCCGATCCTCAGGCTCCTTGGTACAACAACCCTTTCATGAAAGCCTGCCGCGGTGAGCCCACGGATGTGACTCCGATTTGGATGATGCGGCAAGCGGGTCGTTACATGTCTGAGTATCGGGAAGTGCGAAGCAAGATTTCGTTTTTGGACCTGTGTGCGAATTCGCAGTTGTGCAGCGAAGTGATGTGTACGGCGGTGAGTCGGTTGGGCGTTGATGCGGCGATTATCTTTTCGGATTTGCTGCCGATTTTGGTGCCGATGGGATCTGATTTGGAGTTCGTCAAAGGCGACGGGCCAGTGATTCATAATCCTGTCCGCACCAATGCTGACATCGATGCCATCAAAGTGCTTGAATCGAATGAGCCGTTGCAGTTTGTGATGGACACGGTCAGTCAGACTCGAAACGATTTGCCGGCGGACATGCCGCTGATCGGTTTTTCGGGTGCTCCGTTTACGCTGGCCAGTTACATGATTGAAGGTGGTTCCAGCCGGAATTACCACAATACCAAGAAGATCATGTACGGCGATCCTGCGGCGTGGCAAGTGATCATGCAAAAGCTGACGGATTCGATTTCGTTATACGTTGCCGGCCAAGTCGAAGCGGGGGCTCAGTGCATTCAGTTGTTCGATTCTTGGGCGGGATGCTTGAGCTACGAAGATTATAAAAAGTACGTGCATCCTTACGTGAAATCGATCATCGCTTCGATTCCGTCTTCGGTTCCGGTGATCAATTTTGCGACTGGTAATCCGGCGTTGTTGCCGTTGCTGGCTGATACGGCCGCGTCAGTGATTGGGATCGATTGGCGAGTCCGTTTGGATTCAGCTTGGGAGACGGTGGGCCACGATCGAGCGGTGCAAGGCAACTTGGATCCAACGGTTTTGTTGACCGATCCAAAAGAGATTCGCCGCCAAGCTCAAAT
>CAZHCH010000086.1:0-13600 GCA_964530985.1 uncultured Pirellulaceae bacterium
ACCAAAGCACGAGCTTCAAAACTGATTTTCGCTGCTACGCTGCCATCCGCTGTGGGCCTTCCACCGCCAGCGATTCAGGCGCAACACTGATTACGTTCTTTTGAAACGCCTCAGGGCGAGAGTGAATGTTGTTAATCACTCCCATCCAAAAAAACAACAACGTATGCATCATGGGGATGATTGACACGTCATGAAACATCCCATTGACGCAATAAGCAACCAACAAAACCACATTGATCAGTGCGAATTGACGGGGCCACAGGTCGAGCGATTGATCCCGCCAAACCCGCCAACTCGCAACCATCCATGTCAGCAACAAACCAAGTAGCGTAACTAAACCAACTAACCCCATATCGACTAAATAGGCTAAAAACACATTGTGCTGTGTCAACGAGCGAGTCGTCCCCAACGGATTTGCTGTATGAGGATCCTGTAAGTAGCGATTCTTTTCTTCAGAATACTGAGCAAAACCAACACCCAACACAGGGCGGTCTTGGAACATATTCCAAGCGATTTCAGCGAACAACGGTCGCATTAAAGCAGACTTTGCCATCTCCGCCTGCGTCACTTCTTGGTCACGCTTGAATGAGATAAGTCGATCACCGATGACCGGAAGCAAGATGATCGCCATCAATGTCGCCGTAACGATCATCACTCCTTTTTGATATTGCTTACTCGGCCAGAAAACGAAGACTCCCATCCCTGCCACAAACGACAACCAAGTGCTCCGCGTATACGTCGAATACACACCAAAAGTAATAAATAATGCCACTGCTAGAACGACCAGTCGGCTCCAAATACTCGTTGCTCGAGGCCACCACGTCAGTGCACAGCAAATACAAACCGACAAAAAGATACCGTTGCTCACCGGGTTCAAGAATGGACCTCGACCGCGTCCTAAAAACTCGCGAAACTCCGACGTAAGAATGTATTTTGGATAAACAAGACTGGAAAGTCCACGAGTTTCCGCCAATCCGGTGAAGGCTAAATACACACCAAACGCCACCATGATAGCCGCAAACATTTTTAAATCAGCAGACTCAAGGCGAATCCAGCGCACCAAAAAATAGAGCATTACTGGGATGTAATTAAAAAACAGCAACCGTGACAACGGAACGTTTCCGTCGATCGTAAAATCGGCAGAAAAAGTGCTGAAGGTAATTATCGCCAACCATCCAAGAATTACAAAATCAACGTAGTTGAAACGCTCGATCTTCTGACGATTAACCGACAACTGCCAAACAAACACCAGCACAAGAACACCCAACAAGAGGCGGTCGAGTGTCAGAGGCAGTGGTCCGAGGGACACATTAAAAAATTCATGCCCTAACACACTGCCAACGAGTATTACTGAAAAGCAACTTAGTGGAAACCAGTTTAGTTTTTTTAGAGGGATGCCTTCAAAACGCAGCAACACGCAGACTGCCAAAAACACGGCTGGCAGGAGTAGCAATAACAACAGTTCAATTGGCATCGGCGTTACCTTACGGAGAATTTCATGAACGGTTGAAAGACGGCCGTTTTGTTGGATGCAACATCTTCAATATTCAACTCCAAACGATATTCGCCGCTAGCCAAACCGTCGAACTGAACAGGGAAGTAAACGTAAAAATCACGACGGCGTTGCCGAGCAACATCCTTGACTACAGGAAATTTCGCAGTCTGGACAATCTGATCATTTACATCGTAAATCACGATAGCTCCACGCAGCACAGTTTCAAACTGCTGAGAACCGTCGACGCTCGTAAACTGTTTTGACGTTTGATTTTCGACTTCACAATACAGTAGAGTCCTTTGTGAACTAGAAAAGTTGTTCGCCACAAAAGGCTTGAACTGACCAAAACCAGAAATTTTGGTGCAAAACGCTGGGTTGTTTAATTTCAACTCAGGATCTTCGTGAATGACCGCTACAGGCTCTGGTTTCAATTGCTTAATCTCCTCTTGGATTTTCAGCAAAACAGAGCCTTGAGCGTCTAGCTGTTTCTTAATCAAATCATTGTGAGGATCAGAATCAGCTACTCCGACCCTAGGCGAGGTATACTTTTTTGATGGACCATCTAATTTTTCCAATAACAAATTTGGATCAATCCTTTCTGAATCAATCACCATCGACGGATCAAATGTGTTTAACTTTTTAAAATCATCTATATCTTTTTCGATCTGAGGCATGTCCGGCAAACTATCCGCTAAATCTGGCTCCGCCAAAAATGTATTGCTTGGTTCCAATTCGTTCCGTGCCAGATCAACGAACTCATCCGTTTTTACTGGCTTAACACTTTGAGTTACCTTCTCAGTTGCAATCGGCTCGAACACAGGGGCTGATTCTGCAACAGGTTCGTCCGAAGCGTCGCTCGGCTTAGGAAATGTAGTCCGCAAGTCCTCAAACGAAACTGCCGAAACACGAATTTCTGATGAAACAGGGATCCGATTGGATTGTGCAACATCTGTTGAACCAGCGAGTCGTTCTTCCTTCGCAACGGTATCATCACCTGCTGGTGATGTTTCTAGCGTTGCCGAATTCAATCCAAAGATCGGTCTAACTTCGATGTCCCGCTTTGATTCCAAAGTGTGAACCCTTCTCGCTGCCACCGGATCGGACTCTAAAGCAAATTCTCTTTGCGCATCCGGAGCAGTTGAAATCCGCAGTTGCACTTCGCTTTGGGTTTGCGGAAGTTCAGCAGTCGCCGACGAAGAAGGCAATCGCACTTCAACTGGTGGTTTTAAATCCGGCGTGGCGATCAAACGAATCGGCGACGGTTCAACGCTCGTTGAGTTCAACGGCTGCAGTAGCGAATGATGTGGAACGATGTTTTTATTTTCGGTCGTCGTATGATCAGTGCCAATCAACTCCGAATGTTGGTTAGCATCCAAGGGCCCAGTAAACGCAAGCTTCGACGACGCTACCTTTTCATTACAGGCACGGCCAGCCTTGCATCCTTCAATATTTTTGCATTCCTCTAACGTATCACACGCTTCAGGTGTATTCGAAATAACAACTTCGGCCTGGTGAGAAACCGAACCAATCGCCGGTGCTGGAGCAGTATTGCTCGGGACTGCCGTTAACTTTACCTCCCCCATTTCGGCTTTACCCAGCACGTCAACAAATCGGGCGCTAGGTTGCTGCGATTGCGGCTGAAAGTCATTTTCAGCAGACAAGAAACTTTGCACAGACGAGTGCCGGTTAAATTCACTTACAGTTGAACCGCTCTCAACAGGATCTTGAGCAAGCGCGGAGACGTCCTGAGCGGAATTACTCTCAACCGGATTGCCTGATACAGTGCCGTCCTCCTTGGAACCCAGTAAAGGCGCATCGTCACCGATTGCAGCAGCCTGACTCGGCAAAATCGGTAGCGACGAATCTAGTGACTGCTGCCGTATATTGGAACAACCAGACAAAACTAACAAACAAGCTAAAAGCGCAATTCCACTTAGCGCGCCGCCATTGTTGCGAATGGTCGACGAAAACAAAAAACGATTTGCAACCAGAATCCATCCCGGCATTGCAGCACCTATTACGTAAAACACTTAAGCTCGCAGCCAACACACCAATGGTGTCCGCTACTAAACGATGCCCGATACTAGGAAATTAATGTCACCAGCAAAATAGAGGTTTGCCGATCAAGCACTGTATGGCAACGCTGGCGTGTTCCGGTTTTCGAACAAATGCAGTCATATATCTAGCATCTGGCAAATTGCTGGCAGAACAGTGATTGGGCCTAAAACGACATACAACCCAGTTAACAGAGCTGCTCTTCAAAATTTAGCAGACCACTAACCATAAACCCATCGCCAAACTTTACTGAGCATTTACCGCAAACGCGACCTGCTTAAAACCGGCCAACTGAGCTGCGTCAAAAGCGCCAATAACAAATTCCAATGGAACAGCTGGATCAGGATGCAAAATCACTTTTGCACTCACGTCAACGTCGGCCAATCGGTTCAGCCTATCCTCTACATCTGCTAGCGATTTCGCTGCTCGACGATCAACGCTCCAAATTAACTTACCGTTATCGGACTCAATCCTCACTAAAATATCTTCAAAATCAGACGGAGGAAGAGGCTGAACGTCATTGCTGTCAGTGGTACCTTTTTCAGCAGCGACTTGGCTATCAAGCACATATTCGATCGTTTGAAAACTAGCAGTCCAAACGAAAAACACCAGCAGTAAAAACACCACATCGATCATCGGGGTCATGGCAGTATTGAGATCGGCATTGGCCGATCCTCGAACCAGTGGGCTATTGCAACGCATTACCGTTCCTCCCGATAAACCGCATACTTAACATTCCAAATGCTAGCTTGGGTGCAAGCCAGCATGATCGGTTCAACAGTTGAATAAGCCGCTTCACGGCTACCACGAATACGAACTTCTACTCCATCACCTTTTTCGGCTCTTAGCTGCGAAAAACGAGTCGAAAGTTGCTCAGCATCGATTCGTTGACCACTAAGCCACAACGATCCATCACGCTTGACATTGATCGTAATACGAGTAGTCGTTTGGTCAAAATCCTCCCGTCCAGCCATTGCGGCGGGCAGATTCAACTCCAGTGAAGACTCTTGCCGTGCTAAGTGACTACTAACCAAAAAGAAAATAATTAGAAGAAAAACGACGTCGATCATCGGAGTCATATTTATACCGATGCTTCGCCTAGAGAAATATTTCGGAACTCGCATGGCATCCGTGCTTCAAAAGTTATATCGACATTTTCAATTATTTGCCCGAGTCGTCCCTTGCGACGAATACGCGTCTCCGAACTTATTATATCACGGCAAATTTGTTTTAAACTAGAAGTACACCCGGTGATATTCCTACTAATTGATAGAAAAGGAAGAATCTTCTTATTAAAACGTTTACAATGTTGCGGTAATACCCCTCGACATGCATAGAAAAACGTACATATAATTCAGTCTGTGACACTTTTTCTGCTGTCTCAGATTAAAATAACACCGCACTTCCACCTTGCCTAACGACAATCGATTGAAATAATCATATTGTGTTCGAAGGTACTGCGGACTGCCATTTTATTGTCTCTTTACATTCCAGTATTACTGTATTCTTTTATTTTTTTTACGAAAGTATTTTATGAAACATCACGCTAAAACCCAGCGTGGCTTTACGCTAGTTGAACTACTAGTCGTCATTGCCATCATTGGTATTCTAATCGGGATGCTCCTTCCGGCCGTTCAAGCGGTTCGTGAAGCAGCCCGACGTACTCAGTGCTTGAATAATATTCGACAGCTGGGTATTGGTTGCCACAACTATGAGAGCTCTTTTGGTACGCTGCCTCCGGCCGTAATTGGTCTCGATGGTTCTAGTCAAAACACAGGTATCCTAGGTCAAATCCTGCCCTTCGTCGAACTTGAAAACCTTCAGGAGACTATTGTCGAAGCTGTGCCGAACGCATTTAACCCTAGGCAGATCGTAACACAAGCAGACGTCGAAGCTGCAATAATAAACACAGTACCTAATTCATTAGCAATTGAGGTATCAAGCTTCCTTTGTCCTTCGGATATAGGCGCGACAACGCTCGAAGGGCTTGCAGTAACTAGATGGATGGGGTTAGAAGTACCTGTCAATACTGCAAACCCTTCTGGTTTAACCAACTACCTTCCATGCGTCAGTAGCCTATGGCCAGCACCTCGTCAGAGCACTAGCACTATGATTGAATCAGAATTTGCTGGCGCAACTGGTATCAATGAATCTAATACGATTGAATCGATACGAGACGGCTCTTCAAATACGATGTTGTTAGGAGAATCACTAGGATTGGTTCAAGAAACTTCAACGAATATATTAATAGTGTCAGGCGATATTCGCTGGTCTTGGTGCTTCGGCGGTGTCGCCGCTTCATCAGTTGTTTCCGGCCAGAGCATTGTGGCTTTGGGTAACGATGATGATGCTGACCCACACCAGTTTGCCTCGTCTCACACTGGTACAGTGAACTTTGTGTTTGGTGACGCATCGACCCACTCAGTGCCGAACAACGTAGACTTACAAGTCTGCCAACTCCTAGGCTCCAAGAGTGACGGACAAATTGTCAGCGTCGAGGACCTACAATAAACAATGAATGCGGTTGGACCTCATTCGAAGTCACATATAAAGCGACAACCAGAAAAGCACCGCAAACTGTGGTGCTTTTTTTATGCGCCATTGAAAACTCTGTGGGTTCTACTATGGTAATCAACTTAACTTACCCCACGGTGGTCAATCGCAAATTTGAAATCACCGTAAAAGCATAACGAGCAAAAACAACTTCCGCTTGTTTACCACTCATCAACCCAATAACCAAGACCTCAGGATTTGATGCAATGAATATAACTTCTCTGCTGATGCTGGTCGTTGGTGCCGTCTTAGGCATCGGCATCGGATACGTGACGTTTTCCTCTAAGCCAGCAGAGCCAGAACACATCATCCAAGCCGAACGTTTTCATAAAATCAACATGATAGGAAATACGGTTGACATCACAGTTGTCAAACGCATCGATGCCGACAATTTAGAAATCATAAAAAACATTCAAATGCCAATCGAGGGTTTTGCCAAAAGTTATACAGCAATGGAAAGCCTTGCCAAAACACTAATCCAGAAAGGTATACTGGCCCCGACATCAGAGGCCAATTCACCTCAAGAGTAATCATCGCCTTTGGCTCCGAGAGTGACATTTCTTAGTGTTCGTAGTCCCGCCTTTAGGCGTCTGAAGGCGGAATCTCTCCGAAGTGAATGGCTGCTGCCGATTCCAATGACGAAAACCCTCAAGAATGAGGTGGCATTTCCGCGAATTTTTAATCCTGAACACTCTACGGTTGTTAAACCCGACAGCTCACTAACGCCAGAAGATGTGTGCAACCTTGACGGAGTTGAAAACGCTCAAGATTTAAAACCCTGCAGCCTGACCGTCTTTTCGTGACTCCGAGGCGCCATAGTAAACATCGTTCTGTGCGTCGTACATGATCGCTTGATATCCACCGTAAGATCCAACGTTATATCCAATCTTGTGGCCCTTTCGAACCAATGAGCGAATGGTTTCGTATTCGTAGCCAGTCTCCAAAGTCAAAACACCGCCATCAGTCATTTTTTGGCCCGTTGGCTGACTACTGCCTGAATGCAAAATACGAGGAGCATCACCAGCTTCTTGAAGGTTCATTCCAAAGTCGACCATATTGATGATGATCTGAGCGTGACCCTGCGGTTGTGTTGCCCCGCCCATTACACCAAAGCTCATAAACGGCTTATCATCTTTGGTTACGAACGCTGGAATGATAGTGTGAAACGGTCGCTTGTTCGGCGCATAGCTATTACGTTGATCAGGCCGCATGTCGAACAACTCACCACGATCCTGCAAGCAAAAACCGAGCTCGGTCGGACACATCCCTGACCCCATCCCCCGATAGTTGCTTTGAATCAAAGAGACCATATTTCGATCTTTGTCAGCAACGGTCAAATATATCGTGTCGCCCGACTCAAGAGCGATATTACCTGGCGGATAACTTCGTCCAGCCGTTCTACGAATTAGTGCTCTTCGTTGCTGGGCATAGGATTTGGAAATTAACCTCTGAACCGGGATCTCGTGAAAATCAGGATCTGCATAGAACTTAGCACGATCTTCAAAGGCTAGCTTTTTAGCTTCGATGAAATGATGAACATGATTGACGCTTCCAAATCCGAAGCTTTTCATGTCGTATCCTTCGAGAATGTTCAATATCTGAAGCGCTGCAATCCCCTGCCCGTTAGGTGGTAACTCCCAGAGCTTATATCCACGATAGTCCGCTGAAACGGGCTCAACCCATTCTGACCTATGTGAAGCAAGATCCGCATAGGAAAGATAACCTCCATTTTCCTTCATGAAAGTATCAATCGTTTTAGCAAAGTCGCCTTTGTAGAAAACATCGCGGCCTTCTTTGCCAATTCGTTCAAGCGTATTGGCCAACATCGGGTTGCGAAAGATCTCGCCCTTCTTCGGGGCCCGACCGTTCGGTAAAAACGTGTCAGAAAAGCCAGGATACTTCGCTAAATAACTACTCCGCCCCCAGTAATAGGCGATTAACTCAGAGACCGGAAATCCGTTGCGAGCATAGGCCACCGCTGGGCTGAGCACTTCATTCATTGGCACCGAACCAAACTTACCGTGCAGTTCAAACCAGCCGTCAACACAACCCGGAACGCTAACCGGCAAGGGACCGTGTGCAGGAATTTTGTCAGTGCCACGTTCTTTTAAAATCTTGGTAAGGTTCTCAAAGCTCAAACTTTTCGGAGACCGCCCGCTGGCGTTGAGTCCATACAGTTTTTGCTCTTTTTCGATCCAGACAATTGCAAACAGATCACCGCCAATTCCATTACCCGTTGGTTCCATCAAACCAAGTGTGGCATTGGCTGCGATTGCAGCATCAATTGCATTGCCTCCGCCCTTCATGACATCAATAGCAACTTGTGTCGCAAGCGGCTGGCTGGTTGCAGCCATCGCATTTTGTGCAATGACTTCGCTGCGGGTTGCGAAGTTGCGTCCCGTGATTCGATCCTGCGCAAATACCGAACTTGAACCCAACACAAAAAGCAACGTTGAAATCAGAAGTCTCATCAAAAACCAATCGCAAAAAACGGCTGAGTGAATAAATGAATTTTAGTCAAGACAGTGAAGAGAATACAGTCAGGTGAAAAACAATGGCTCAGCTGGATTCGCCAGTTCAACGATCAGCCGACAAGGCGACGGCGAACCAAAGGCCGACGGAAAACACAGTCATCTTCGATTGACCGTTAGAGGATCACGGATCGAAATTCGCGTCAATTGCTGAGATTCGCCGCTAACACGAGTCGCCACTAAGCGCTAGCCACCTAATCTTGTCGCGACTTAACAAACACTAACGGTGTCCAACCGTCGTAGACGCGGCATGACGTTTTCCGATTGCGGTTGAACCAGCATCCACTCGAACTCGCCGCCCAGTAATTTCGGGGGCGACTTGGACTTGGCCAATCGCTTGGCAAATTCTCCAGTCCATCCAATGGCGATCAGGGTCGCTTGTTTTACCTGCCAAAAATCCCAAGTGACCACCTTTAGCTGCCGCAAACAACTCAATCTTGCTCGACAACTCGGTCTGGCCAAAAATCGAAAATGGCACGACCGGATCATCCTTCGCGGCTAAGATCAAAGTCGGCACTTGAATACCACCCAACCAAGGCGACGAACTGGCATCACGGTAGTACTCAATTGCGCCGGAGTACCCCCAAGCAGGTGCGGTCAGCTGGTCATCAAAGTGAATCAGGCGATCAGGCACTGGCCCCTTCCCCGGATCGACCAAACCCTTTACTTGCCGTCGGCGCAATTTAAGTTGCTCACTCATTCGGCGAATAAAGTATTTTTCGTACAGCCGATTACCTCGGTTCCGTAAGTTCCCGGAGCACTCGATCAAATCAATCGGTGGGCAAACTGCGACCGCCGAATCCACCGTCGTTTCTAACTGGTCGGCAAATTTACCCAACGTCCGCAATACAATGTTGCCGCCAATGGAAAACCCCACCAACGAAATAGACGACAGCGGGCTCAACCGACGTACAAAACGAATCACCGACAGCAAATCTTGGCTACATCCACCATGCAGATGGTTTCGTGAAATGAGCGCGCTATCGCCGAAGCCCCGCATATCCACGCGAATCGTCCGAATTCCAGCTCGATTTAGCTTGCTGGCAGTTCGCACCATATAAGGCGATCCATGAAAACCACATAGCCCATGCATTAAAATAACAATCCGATCACCAGTAATCCAGCTATCGGGTTGATCATCGTGGACCACCAGACGATCGCCATCAAACAAATCGACGATCGACGAAATGGCCGAATAACCTGGCTGTTTTCCCTTGATAAAATAGGCACCTAGCGTCTGTGCATGGCACCCGGCCATGCCTCGCTTTGGGGAAAACTTAGGGAAAGATTCACTTAAAAAAGACATCCGGTTAGTCTAGTCAAAATCAGGACGTTTGAGTATCTCTGCTAGAATAATTGCTTGGCCGACGGATTTCCTGCTGGCTAATAATTTTCGCAACTCGTTTACCGCCGACATATCTTTGGCCCCAAAGATCTTCGGCGTCGGCTCATCGGTGATCGTTTCCGTGTCGTCGATTTTCCCAATATTGTGATCGAGATGCCGACTAACAGTGTTTCCGATCTGCTCAGCCGCCGAACTGATCCCACTGCCTAGTTCATCGGCGTGGCGAGCAATACTAGACGTATCGATTGAACTTTTGAGATGCGGAGTCAGACGCGGTTCATCGATAACAGCCGATGAGTCAAGCACGATCACTGGCTCAGCAGCAGGTACGTGGGAAGGCAGAGGTTGAACGGGTTGTTGGGGTTTTAATCGCTGTGGTGGTTGAGGCTGCTTGGGTTGAGGCCGCTGGGGTTTGGGTTGAGGCCGTTGCTGCTGAGGCGGAGCGTTTCCGGCTTTCTGCTGCTTACGACGCTCAGCCGCCTTACGTAAAAATTCTTCGATGTCGCGAGCCATCGCTCAACCCTTTAAAAACCTAAACCAACGCAGTCGAGCTACAAACCTAATTGACCGATCCGCCGGAAATTGACTTTCGCATATCGGTATCTGCCTGCACATTGCGAAGCTTATAATAATCCAAGATTCCAAGTTTTCCGCCGCGGAAACTATCCGCCATCGACTTAGGAACTTGAGCTTCGGCTTCCACCAAAGCCGCTTTACTTTTTTCAATTGCAGCGGTGTATTCTTGTTCTTGAGCAACCGCCATCGCACGACGACCTTCTGCACGCGCACGAGCAACTCGCGTATCGGCTTCGGCTTGGTCAGCTCGCAGTCTCGCACCAATGTTCTCTCCCACATCAATATCCGCAATATCAATCGAAACAATCTCGAACGCAGTCTGCGAATCAAGTCGCCGTGAAAGCACGGCCTTAGAAATCATATCGGGATTCTCCAACACGCGATTATGACTTTCTGCCGAACCGATCGCACTCACGATCCCCTCACCAACCCTCGCAATGATCGTTTCTTCGGTTGCTCCACCAATCAGTTGCTGCAAGTTCGATCGAACCGTCACTCGTGCGCGAACCTTTAATTGAATTCCGTCTTTCGCAACCGCATCAAGAGAAAGACGAGCCGACCCACGAGGCGGGCAATCGATCACTCGAGGATAAACACTGGTCTGAACTGCCTCCAAAACGTTTCGACCAGCCAAGTCGATCGCAGTCGCTTCTCGATAGCTCAAATTAATCGTCTTGGCCTTTTGAGCCGCAATCAACGCCCGAACCACCATCGGCACATTGCCACCAGCCAAGTAATGAGCTTCCAATGCGCGAGTCGTCAACTCCGGGTCTCGGAGCTTCGCTTGAACCGACATAATCTTGCATGGAACGATAATCGATGGCTTGACCTTCTTGAAGGACATTCCAATCAAGTCCAATAGTCCAATGCCAGCTCTGCTGAACAAAGACTGAATCCACCAGCGAGCGTACGAAAGAAAAATAATCGCAAAGATCAATAACCCAAATAGGACCACGAGAACACCGACAAGCATAGCAACATCTCCCACTCCTAATTTGCCTTGCTGGGCGAGTAAAGCATTGGCCAAAACGAGTGAGCTGAGCATAACTGGATCCGAATTTTGGAGAGGTATCTTGATTTCAATGCCACTGATTTTAGAGCATGCAAAAGCCTCAAAACAGACGACAGGCCAGAAAATTTAATTTTCTGGCCTGTCTATGTTTCTCTGTTTTTTCTGTTTCTCTTACGGTTAACGTTTGACGCGAGCTGATTTCCCCTTTACCAACGCCTCAACTTCGGACAATACGGCCATCGTCGTATCTCCCGGCGTCGTCATCGCCAATGCCCCATGAGCGGCCCCGTAGTCAACCGCCTGCTGTCCGTCGCCGGTTGTCATCAGACCGTAAATCAAGCCCGATGCGAAGCTGTCACCACCACCGACTCGATCAAAAATCTCCATTCCAGGTCGCTGAATCGAAACGTTAAGCTTTCCATCGGTCCAGCACAGAGCTGCCCAGTCGTTGATGGAAGCCGTTTTTACACCACGCATCGTTGTCGCGATGGCTTGAAAATTTGGGAACTCACTGACCGCCTGATCGATCATTTTCGAAAACCCTTCGATCGGCAAATCAGCCAAGTTCTCGTCAACGCCTTCCACATGAAGGCCCAAACAAGCCGTGAAATCTTCCTCGTTACCAATCATCACATCTACCAACGGCGCGATGGCACGGTTCGTTTTTTGGCAAGCCGGTTGACCACCGTAGTCCTCCCACAACGACGCTCGGTAATTTAAGTCATAAGAAGTAATCGTGCCGTGCTTCTTGGCTGCGGTCAAAGCTTCTTTAATCACGTCTGGAGTCGTATCTGACAACGCACCAAAAATCCCGCCCGTGTGAAACCATCGAACGCCTAGCGTGCCAAAAATATGTTCCCAATCAATATCGCCAGCCTTCAGCTGCGAGGCTGCCGTGTGCCCGCGATCGCTACAACCCAACGCCGCTCGTACACCAAATCCGCGCTCGGTAAAATTAAGCCCATTACGGGACTTGCGGCCCAAACCGTCATGCTCAACCCATTTAACGTGATCTAAATTGACCCCGCCTTGCAACATCAAGTCTTCTAACAATCTACCAACTTCATTGTCGACAAACGAAGAGACCAAAGCAGCTCGCTGTTTAAAACAACGGCGCAAACCACGCGCAACATTGTACTCGCCACCACCCTCCCAAGCCTGAAACTGACGCGTGGTGCGAATGCGACCATCACCGGGATCCAAACGAAGCATGACTTCGCCAAGGGACAAAATATCGTAAGTACAATCGGAAGCAGGTTTAATTTGCATGGCAGAACGCAGTGAAAATTAGAGTAAGTAGTTAAGTAAAGTTGATAGAACCTTGTCAGGCAAAACAACTGCCGCAAGTTTTAATCAATGTATGTATGTTTAATCGATAAACAGAGGCTGCAAGTGCCGCTGCCATAGGTTGTCAGTAACATTTCGGGAGACTTCGGTTTCGAATTCCTCTAACGCACCGTAGTAGCGATCACCCATCTCCGCGGCTACTTTATAACCGACGTGCAAGAGTTGACGAAAGCTAGGATTGTAATTTGGATGAGCCTGATCGTGTCGTAAAGAAGTAGCAAATTTTTCGCTATCCCAACCATTAACATCATCTGCGGTCGGCAACTGATCTACGTCGACGTCGATCACCGTCGCGTAAGGAGCACATAATTCCGGTCGCCGTGCCAACGCATTTGCGTAAACTTCTTTAGCAATCTCTAGCCCCTGTCCACCGGCTTCGGCCAAACCAATCAACTCTTCCAGCCACGTTGTTCCTGCGGTTTTCACATGCAACCCAGCACCAGTGCGTTTCAAAGCTCGTTTAATCGCCGGGTAAATCGAAAACTTATCTGACCCCGAATGAACACTCAGCTTCAAATTCTCCGGCAAACCAAACTCAGAAATCGCAAACGCAATCGCCGCTAGATCGTCATTGAATTCTTTTTCGAACTGATCCACCTCACCGACATAGTCCACGCCTTTATTGAAACGGCCTGTGAACTTTGGCGCGATGGTTTGGATTGGCACGCCCTCTTGAGCAATCGCGG
>CAZHCH010000087.1:0-13327 GCA_964530985.1 uncultured Pirellulaceae bacterium
GTTCCGCAAGTTGGCATGAAAAATGAAAAAGGGGAATATTTGGAAAACAACCAAATTGAACCGGACCATTTAGTCAAAAACGATCCTCAATCCACTGCATCTGGCCAAGATAAACAGATCGAAAAGGCTGTCGAAGTCATGCTTGAAACACTGGATTCGGCCAGTAAAAAGTAGGCGAACCGATTGTCTGCAGCAAATGCGCATCGTGTCGCGACCAGCGTTGGTTGTGAGGTATTATGCCGGCAATGCTATGATCTAAATTCACTTACCCAAAACTGTCACAGTTAAGCAATGGTTGGCTCCGTATCGGACGCTTAAGCATGCTAACACTCAGTAGATACTCTTACCCTCAAAGCCGAAGCCTGGCACCCACACGACTAATAAAACACCTGAAAATCTTGCCAGACCCACAACAAACCCAGATGGGCCTTACTTTTTCTTACCTTTGCCAACTAAATTCTTTTTGGATTTCACCAACTCGATTTTTCCATCATCAAAGTCAGCCGAAATTTGAAAATCAATCGCTTCACCTATCCCATCATCGCCTTCGAACAACCATGTGATTGTTTTTGTATATTCTTTCATTCGTAGAACATTTTTTGAAGCTAAATTGTTCAACTTCAGCAGATTTTTGTCCGTAGGATTATTTATTAATTGCCTTTGAGCATTTGCAAAAGCGCTATCTAGCTGGTTTTGAATCGCCTTCAACTGACTTACGGATTTGATTTGCCTGCCATTAATCGTAAGGCCTGCAGACAGCTTGATCGATTTCCCGGATCGCTTGCCCGCAACTTGCAACACCAGAGACTGACTATTCCTATCTCCATGCCGTAACGCAACAACGCCAGGAGAATCGACCGTGATTGACGCATCGACCAAGTGGATCAAGCTTTCGCTGCCACGTATACGAGCCAACTCAATTCGCACTCGATCAAAATCAGGCATTCCTTCAATCGGCACATTCAGCGTATCGATCAACCGATCGCTGTTAATTCGCAACGATCTTACTGACTTCGGTTTTCGCAGACTAACGACACATGATCGGCCATCTGGGGTACTCAACCGTACCAAGCAGTTTTGTAAATAGACAGCCAATTTATCTTTGTCGGCTGCCGGCAACCATGCAAAAGACAGTGCACTATCCGCCATTTTCAAGGTCGCAATTTCATTGGCATTTGAACTTGTCTTTTCTTTTTTGGACGATACAACCCAAGCTTGATCGTTAGAAGCTACCTGATTCAACTCAAAATAAATCCGCCGCGGTGAAATGCCGTTAGGCGAAATCAATTCGACATCCAATAAATAATTGGATGGGATCGTAAGCTCCGTCAACACAACGGATTCGGTTGATTCAATTTCTGGCAAAGCAAGCACCCGCGGTACTTTACGAAAGTGATTAGCTGCTTTTTCGGCGACTTTCTCGGCCAATGGTCCAGCCGCAACAATAATCGCAGCCCACTTTCCTTCACCAATCTTGCTTGTCCCACCTTCTTCCAGAATCTCGTCCAAGACGGTCGGCGACATTTTTGAAATCTGCGAGTACGTTTTAACGCCCGCTTTGTAAAGAACCTTTTCGATTACAGGACCAATTCCGTTGATTTTCTTCAGACTGTCAGGCTCGACATCGGCGGGTGCTGGAACTAGAGCGCCAGCAGGTGCTGCGGACTCTTTGGCCTTGTCTTTTTTATTAAAAATGTCCAAAAACTTGTTCGACGGTTTTTTCGATTTTTCAACAAGACTGGATTTGGACTCTTCACTTGACGTTTGATCGGCCACCGCCGCATTTCGTTCGGCATCTTGTTTTGGTTCTTCTTGCGTTACTTTGCCACCCTGAACGTCATCTGGATTTTCTTGGCGATTATTTTTAGGAGGCTTTTTCTTCTTGCGACGTCGTTTTTTCTTCGGCGTTATTACTTTAGTAGATTCGTTGCTGGAGTTCGCTTTAGCTTGTTTAGTTTGCTTAGCTTGTTTCGTCTCCCACGCCACAAACGCTTCTTGCTCCTTCTGCGTGTATTTGGCAGCTTTTTTCTTTTCAGCCAGTTTTTTAGCTTTGACCTCGACTACTTCGGCAGCGGATTCAAACGTCATTTTACTGTAAGCACGGCTGATCCCAAAAGCGACGATACCACCAAACATCACTAGCCCCAAAGCACAAGCCACTAAAAACGTTGGGCTGGCTTTGGCTGCTCTAATAATCGAAGCCGATGAAACCGCACTCTCATTTGCGTCCGGCACATCGGGTCGATAAGAAACATCATCCTGCTTCGTCAAATCAAAGCTGGACGTACTTTCATGTGTCGATGAGAAAATTGGCTTCGCACCTGATTTCGTTGCCTCGGATTTAATAACTTCGCTGATAGGCATGGCTTCAACCCATTGCCTCAGCTGATCAATAGCGCTGGCTCCCTCAGTTTTCATCAATGCAAAAATCGCAGCCAGGCCAACTCCCGGACCACTGCTAGTCCCCGGGTTGGCCGCTAACAACTTTTCGCCCAACACAGCCAAGGCAATATGGTCAGCAATGGGCTCTGCTTCCGGCGAGTCATTTTGCAGCTTCCGCATTGGCGATACGGCTAAGTTCCGCAGCTTTACTGTGCCTTTGTCTGTCAACAAGACATCTGCTTGGTCGATCATTCCGTGAACGACTTGATTCTGATGAGCGAACTCGATCCCCTCAGCACACTCCAATATCAACTTGCCAATTTGCGGTGTCGTGAAAATCTCTTTCTGAACATCCAACAATCGCCCTTGAACGTACTCAACCACCAAAAAATATCGCTCGTCATCGTGATCGATATCGTACACGTGGACTAAGGCTGAATGATCCAACTTAGCAACCAAAGTGGCTTTTTGAATCATCTCTTTCCATCGTTTTGCATCACTGGTCAAATCACGAGAGAAGATCTGCAATTCAACTTTGCGATTCAATGAAGCGTTAATCGCAAGGTAGCGAGCACCCAGTTCATCACGATGTAGTCGGGACAACAAAAAATAGTTCCCGATACGCAAACGATACCGACCGCTAAGCAAGAACTTCGCTTGCCAAGTCGTCAATAAATCGGCCTCAACCAACGATTTGGCTAGTTTACGAGCACTCTCAATTTTTGCAGTTCGCTCGAGCCAAGGCTGAAGTTTCTTTTCCGCAATCACATTACTTTTTTTAAGCAAAGTAATAAATTGATGATGAGTAATATCTGCCATAACCGAACGATCTTAAAAGGGATTCTGTGAGAGGTTTGGAAATGGTCGCTCTAAATTCATTATTGCCTACCGCAGGGCTATTTTCAACCTCGCCGGCATTTTGCTGTTACCGGTCGCGCACGGCAAAATAAGCGTTCGATAGTAAATTGCAACACTGAGCAATCGAAAAACGCTCGAGAGCAACTTGACGTTGCTCCTGACCGATCTGACAGCGGAATCCAGAATCGTGGCTCAAACGGACGATACACTGTGCGATTTGTTCGTTATCTCCAACTGTGAACAAATTTTTCGCCGCCAACGGGCCACTTAAAATTTCAGGCGAACCACCAACGTCTGTCGTTACGATCGGTAACGCACTGGCTGATGCCTCCAGTAACACTCGGCCAAGAGGTTCCTGACGAGCTGGATGAACCAAGATATCGGCCAACCTCATCAAATCCGCAACATCTTCACGACGGCCGAGCCATTTTACGTGTTGATGGACCGACAACGCTTTCAATCGCTCATGGACGGCCTGTTCATATTCGATGGCCTCCGCTTTGGCCGAATGACGTTCCCCAACCACCAACAGCTTCACCCCCTCAACCTGACGGGTCACCAGCGAAAAAATGTGAGCCAAATCGCAAATCCCTTTTCGCATTCCAATTTGGCCAACATACAACAAGACAGTATCGTCAGTCGAAAGACCAAACTCCACACGTAACCGCTCAACAGCTGCCAGATCCGCCGCATCCAAAGTACTTTCAGATTCTTCTACACGCATCAGCGGGCGAAAAACTTGACTATCAACGCCGTTGTAGATAGTCACCACACGATCAGCATCCAGCCCCTGAGTCACGTGCCATCGAGCAGTCGCGTCGGACACAGCTACAATCCGATCGTTTTGATTGATATCGGCGGTTGCTTTTTTGCTGAGCTTTAAGATATCTCGTAGATAGCCGATGCTCCCAACACCAACCGACAGCGGCCCCACTAAGCGAGACATCGACAAGCTATTGGCGTGTAGTAGACAAGGCTGTACAACGTCGACTAACCCAGTTATTTGCTCGCGCAATTCACTTTGGGTCAACCGAATCCCATCGGCTGAGTGAGTCTGCAAACCGACATTGCGAATGCCTATCTTTTGCAAAGCACTTTCAAATGGACTGTCACTTGGCACCGCCGCTACATAGCGCCAACCACGGGCGATTAACTGCTCGGCCACCGTCAAGAATGAACGCTCACCGCCGTTGAGAACACCGTACTCACCAATCACCAACACCGGGCGTTGCGGCAAGTCTCGGTTTTCGTTTTGATTACTTTCCATGCCATTCTTGGAGTAAGCTGCGTTGATATTGGCTCAACGCTAAACTACCGTCCAAGTGTCGCCGCTGTTGAACAGTTTCTCTAAGTCACCATCTTGTTGCTCGGCTCGGGCATCGTCGACCTGATCATTGATTTGATCATCGTAGGTCGCACGGTCCACGTCTCGGAATACTCCGATCGGCTCTGGAAATTCGGGGTGTCGCATACGCGACAACAAAAACGCCAATTGATTGCTCGGTGACTTCTCGTCATGGACCAACAACCCTTCGTGATTGTCATCCGTCACGTCGACCACTTCTGGCAGGAAACCGTTCAAACGAATTCCTTTGCTACCACCGTCAAAAACCAATGGCTTACCGTGCTCCAACACGACCGTCGATTTGTCTTTGGTATCCTTGCCTTTGGCGTAATCCCAAATCCCATCATTAAAGATATTGCAGTTCTGGTACACCTCCACCAAGGAAGTCCCTTTGTGTTCCGATGCTCGTGTCAGCGTCTTTACGAGATGCTTAATGTTCGTATCAATCGACCGAGCCACAAAGGTTGCCTCGGCTGCGATCGCGACCGAAAGCGGGTTCAATGGAAAATCGATCGAGCCACGAGGAGTACTCTTCGTAACCGTACCTTGCTTCGAAGTTGGGCTGTATTGCCCTTTGGTTAGGCCATAGATCGCATTATTAAACAGCACAATGTTCACGTTAATATTGCGCCGAATAATATGCATGAAATGATTGCCACCGATCGACAAAGCGTCTCCGTCTCCAGTGATCACCCAAACATCCAACTCCGGTCGAGTCGACTTAAGACCGCTGGCAAAAGCAGGGGCACGCCCGTGAATGCTGTGCATTCCGTAGGTGTTCATGTAGTACGGAAAGCGACTCGAGCAACCAATCCCACTAATGAAGACGGTGTTCTCTTGCGTGGCGCCGGTCTGAGCCAGAACTTTTTTCATCTGCGCCAAAATTGAATAATCGCCACAGCCTGGGCACCAGCGGACGTCTTGGTCAGAAGCAAAATCAGCTGCCTTTAGTACGGGAAGTTCAGCGTTCATGTAATTAAATTCAAATGCAATATTGTGTGTGTGTTTTTATCAATCGAAGATCGAGAAATTTGTTACTAAGTGATAGCTTTCAAGGCATCAACGACTTCACTAACCTGAAAGGGCTTTCCTTTGATTTTGTTCAACCCTTTAGCATCTACCAAGTAGGTTGATTTTAACAACGTCAACAACTGCCCCGAGTTTAACTCAGCCACCAAGACCCGATCGTAATTGCCGATCACGTCACCCAAGTTCGCCGGGAAAGGACTGATCCAACGGCAGTGAACATGCCCTACACTCAAACCTTCAGCGACCGCTTGCTTCATCGCCGTATGACACGCGCCATAGGTTCCGCCCCAGCTGATCAACAGCGTCCCCGAATCGGCACCTTCGACTTCAATAGGGTCAACAAAATCGGCAACCCGAGCGACCTTTTCAGCTCGCGTCTGTACCATTTTTTGATGGTTTTCTGGATCATAGCTAACGTTTCCAGTTCCGTCTTGTTTTTCCAAACCACCAACACGATGCATCAACCCCGGAGTCCCAGGTACAGCCCATGGCCTAGCCAAATCTTCGTTGCGTTTATACGGCAAAAACTGTTCGCCGTCACCAGTGCCTGCAGGATGCGAGACCTCAATCTCAGGCAATTCCGAAACATCCGGAATCCGCCAAGGCTCGGCGCCATTCGCGATGTAGCCGTCGGACATAATGATTACCGGCGTCATGAACTTCACCGCTACCTGCCACGCCTCGATCGCCGTTTTGAAACAGTCACTAGGACTTCGAGCCGCAATAATTGGCAACGGCGACTCGCCATTCCGACCGTACATCATCATCATTAAATCCGATTGCTCTGTTTTCGTTGGCAAACCCGTACTCGGTCCACCTCGTTGTACGTCCACCACGATCATGGGCAGCTCCAACATCAACGCCAACCCGAGCCCTTCACCTTTCAAGGCAATTCCAGGTCCGCTACTGGTGGTCAACGCCATCGCGCCACCGAAGGCAGCACCAATCGCGCTACAAATCGCAGCGATTTCGTCTTCCGCCTGAAAAGTGCGAACGCCAAAATTCTTGTGCTTGCTCAATTCGTGCAAGATGTCACTAGCTGGTGTGATCGGATAGCTGCCTAAGAACAGTTCTTTTTTACTGAGCTTTGCCGCTGCCACCAACCCCCACGCTAACGCTTGGTTGCCCATCACGTTACGGTATTTTCCTGCAGTCAACTCGGCTTTTGGAATCTGATAGGTGGACGCAAAATCTTCGGTCGTTTCACCGTAGTTCCAACCAGCCTTCAGGGCTCTACGGTTGGCTTCTGCGACTTCTGGTTTTTTCGAAAACTTCTTTTCGATAAATCGCAGCGTCGGCTCAACGTCTCGACCGTAAAGCCAGAAAACAAGCCCCATCGCAAAAAAGTTCTTGCAACGATCAGCAAACTTGGTCGACAAACCGGTTTCTTCTACCGCCGCACGAGTCATTTTGGTCATCGATACCATGATCGAGCGATAGGGTTCAATGGTACCGTCTTCTAGTGGGTTACTATCCAGTTTTGCCAACTTCAAATCCTTAGGACCGAAGCTGTCGGAGTTGATGATCAATATGCCTGATTTTTTCAAATCGCCTATATTGGTAACTAAAGCAGCAGGATTCATCACCACCAAAGCGTCGACGCCATCACCTGGTGTGAAAATTTCTTCGGCGGAAAACTGCACCTGAAATCCGCTGACCCCGGCCCGCGTCCCGACAGGTGCCCGAATCTCAGCAGGGAAGTCTGGAAAGGTAGCGACGTCGTTACCTGCCAAAGCCGATGTATTGGTCAACTGAGTTCCCAGCAACTGCATTCCGTCACCAGAATCCCCGGCGAGCCGAACAGTGACGCCCGAAACAGATTCAGAGGGTTTTTGTGTTGGAAGGAACTGGTCGGTAACTGTGGTCATATCGAATTCTGCTTCAGCCATTTCCGGTTATCTTGGCAGCAAGTTGAGGCGTTTTAATTAGAATAGTAACATCGTTTGCTCGCAGCCACCGCAATGGGTGTCCCGCGTTATAACGATTGCTTGAATTTGTCAGCATTGCCAAACCCTAAACTATCGTTATAGTCTCTCAAAGATCGCCCGATTTCGTAAGGGCTAACCTTGTTAGAACCTTAGAGTTCGTCCAATCTGAAATGAATCGCTGATAGCACTGCCTTTAAGCGGAAATCCGGATAAAGCTGGTACTTCAAACAATTCAAACTCGGTTTTAACGGGCTACTAATCAACCTAGATTTAGCCCTCGGAACGCTGCCGCTTTCATCTACACTACAAACATCACATTTTTTTAAACCCTCAACCCCAAACGCGCCTCACACGAGGTGACCAATACCATGGAAAGATCACTCATTCTCCTCAAACCTGACTGCGTTCAGCGTCGTTTGATCGGAAACATCATCGCCCGTTTTGAAGCCAAAGCAATCAACATCGTTGGCTTAAAACTAATCCAAGTCACTCCAGACCTCTCAAAACAGCACTACGCTGAACACGTCGAAAAGCCATTCTACCCCGGTCTAGAAGAATTCATCACCGGTGCTCCAGTCGTGGCGATGGTCCTAGAAGGCCTAGAAGTCATTCGCGTTGTTCGCGAAATGCTAGGTGCGACCAACGGTCTGCAAGCGGCTCCTGGAACTATTCGCGGTGACTTCAGCAGCAGTCGCCAAATGAACTTGGTTCACGCTTCCGACGGCGCTGAAGCCGCCGCGCGTGAGATCGCTTTGTATTTCAACGAAAACGAAATCTGCGGCTATACTCCATGCCTGACACCTTGGATGCGAGCAGGCGACGAGTAAACGTCGCTGCAGCAATCTATCGAAGGACACATCGCCTCGCTTTGATTTAAATCATCGCGAGGCTTTTTTTTGCATCACGTAACGGGCTAAATCCCTAGCAAATTGTCCAAGTGTTGCCGTTAAGGAGAATTTTGACCAACAGTTCAAAGTTTGAACTAAACTAAAACGCTTAAGTCCTCCTCGCGGATTCCATAACACCCATACAGTCCGAAAATACTCGACGCGTTAACTCTAGACATGAAACGAATTCTGATAACCGGCGCTCGTGCCCCAGTCGCGATCGATTTGTCTCGCAGATTCCACGCTGCCGGTCACAAAGTAATTCTCTGCGACAGCATCCGCTTCCCGATCGGTCGATTCACCGACCAAAAGCACTCCTTCCGCCGAGTCCCTAGCCCACGTCACAACACCACCGGCTTCATTCATGAACTGAATCAAATCATTGACCAGCAACAGATTGACTTGCTGATTCCCACATCCGAAGAAGCTTTTTACATCTCCGCTCACCGGGAACAACTCCAGTGTAAGTCTTTGATCGAATCGTTGCCGCTATTGGATTCACTGCACAATAAGTTTACATTTTCACGGAACTTTGAAAACGAATTCGCTTCCACACCTCGAACGGACTTAATATCAACTCCCAGCCAACTGCACATGTTCGCGCCGCAGTCAGAACAATTCGTATTTAAACCCGCTTACTCTCGGTTCGCAGCCTCAGCACTTGTCGGTCCTTCGGCTCGCAAGCTATCCAGTCTTCACTTCAATCCCGGTCAAGAATGGGTCGCTCAAGAAAAAATTGAAGGCGAAGAAATCTGCAGCTTCAGCCTCGCCAACAAAGGACGCTTACTGGCTCACGCAAGCTACGCGGCGCCTTATCGAGCAGGGCGGGGTGGCGGTATTTTCTTTCAACCCCGTGAACACTACGGTATTTTGAATTACGTCGAGTCCTTCTTGCGGCAAACGAATTTCTCAGGGCAAATCGGATTTGATTTCATTGTCGACTCGGAAGATCACCCTTGGGTAATCGAATGCAACCCTAGAGCGACCAGCGGCATTCATTTATTCGCGACCGACAACAACTTGTGTGAGGCCTACCTTAGCGTCCTCGATCCGCCAACCGCTCCCGACGACCCTCGAAGGGATGAATATGCGGACTTCATTCCAATGCAATCCGATGTCCAGATGATCGGAGCCGTGATGCCATTCTGGGGTGGCTTGCAGGCAATCATGCAACTCAAACCTGGAAAGTTCATCCGCGACTTCCGCTCCGCCAACGATGCACTTACAACCAAAGACGATCGTAAACCGCTATTCTACCTTCCGTTGACCATGGCAGAACTTGGGTTCAACGCCATCCAAAAACTCCACAGCCTACAAGCAGCTTCAACCGAAGACATGGAATGGAACGGCGAAAACTTAGTCATCGAAAACGACGCGTAATAACGAGTTGGAGTGGCTAATCTTAAGTTACGAAAAAACAATCTAGCATCTTAAGCGACGTTGTAACGTTTATAGCCGAGGCGGTTTCCGTCGTTGCTTTGGCATTACGTTTTCACCCGGTTGGGGACGCTGCGGTCGATTGATGTTGCCTTGATTCATTTCGCGGGTCACCGGTTGCGTGTAAGCCTCTGACCACTCCCAACCGATTGGAATAGCCAACTCACGTTCAGCCAACAACGCCCAAGGTGTCCCCGGGTGACTTTCGACAACTCGTTCAAGATACATTTTTGCCTTGTCTAGCAATTTGCGATGTTGACTACCGGTCTCAGTCGTATCAGCCGGCGTCAGCACCCAAGTGTTATTTTGCGGGCTGTCACCTACGGCCGGCGAAAATGTTTTCTGCGTTTTGATCAAAGCCAACATACCGTTGTAAGTTTCAGCTCGCAATTTGGCAGCAATCGATCGACCCATCGCCAAGTCATACCCAGCTTGCCACCGCAACGACGTCTCCGTCTCTCGACCGCTCTCACCCGCACGCAAAATTTCGTACAAGCGATTCAACGGGGGTTCGATTAGAGCTGCATTCCGCTGTGCCAGCGTAACCCTTCTCACAAACTCTGCTTCATTGTTTTTAACGAATCGAGTTCTAGGCGAACTAAGATCGCCGGACGTCGTGAAGTTGGCGGCTTCAACTAATGCTTGGCGATTGGGAAACTTCTGAAGGTCTTCCCAGTACCTACGATTGGAAACGTAATCAGGCCGGTACTTCTGCATGATTTCGGGGTCAAAAAAGTACGTCAAGTGCGCCGCGTAGCTTTTCGTATGCCAAGGACGGACTGCCTTCCCCGGCACCGATCGATTGGGATGGACGGCAAAATAAATGCCACCGGTCTCGTAACACAACCGAGTCAAATGGAAAGGACCGAACCCAGAATCAATCATTTCCAAATCACCAAAGTCACCACCAAAATCTAAATGCAACCGTTCACCTGCAATCGATTCAGGGCCTTGCGACACGATTGCCCACTGTGGTGTTTGATCGAATTCTGGATTTGGATCGACCCACTTCACTTGCGTCTCAGGTCGGCCAAACGGAGCCGGAACACCAATCACGTAAAGTGGAATCTGTACTGAATTACAAGCTTGAATCGCACTGCCAACTAGCTGCGCATCGTCGCCAGCCTCATCGGACACGACGATGATTTTCACATTCCGCCTCGGTTCGCGAGTCGCGCGATCAATCTTCCGATCGACTCGACGCAGTTCTACCGTCTTGATCACTGCCCCCATCACATTTTCGATACCGCTAGAGTCCGTCTCGATCCCTTCAATGTCCGCCTTGACCGCCGCAACATCACTCGTTGGTTTGCATAACACAGAAAAACCAGCACCAAACGCAACCACCTGAGTCAGCAACGGAGCATCACCTTTGTTTTCAAAGGCACTGTGGCCCAGTTCATCAATCATTCCAAGTTCGCGATAGATCCGATCAAAACGCTGGACGATCTCCTCTCGCTGCTCAATCAAACTTGCAGATTGATCAAATACCCAAACCACCGTCGTGGCTCGTTCTTCCAGTGAATACAAAATTTCTTGAGTCAAGCGGTCGATGGCACCCGTCGCAGAACTCGTACCATTACCAACGCTACCTTTGACAGGCACAGGTGCGAACGAGTTGGCAGCAGCGTGCATGAAATTCTCAGGCGAAAACAATTCTCCTACTTCACTGACATTTTCTTGAACGTTCAACAGATCAATGGTTACTACATCGACCGTTGGAGCGCTAACTTCGGTCACCAACTCGCCAGCACCAACTGAGCCACTTTCATCTGTCTCGTCGAAGTTCAACTCCAACAAAATGTCTTGTTCCTCTTCGATGATTTCTTCTACCGGAGTTCTAGCTTCCAGCACCACCGCATTGTCTTCATGCGAATTCATGATGAATCGAGCCAGCACGGCGATTAGCAAAACATGAAAAGCTGCACTAACAATCCAAAACGGACCGGCGCCGTCGATCGGTGTCTCCAGCCTACCAGTTCGAATCTGCCAATATCGCTTGATACTTTTCAAAACCATCAATACTTCCCACAGGATTAGCCACTTCTAAGTCTAGCTTTCATTTCAAATTCAGACAAGAAAACATTGACAAAGAGTCACTGTATAAGGTATTAAGTTCCACACAAAAGTCTCAATACTGGAACCAGATGTCCGTTTGTAGCATTTTGATTACAATATTGGGAATTCGATTTTGCTTCACACACTAACGGTCTGTTGAGTTAAATAATCCAAATGCTTAGGCAATTTTTCAAAAACACTTAACTCTTCGCTTAAGCGTTCGGGGCGTGAGTCACTAACTTTTATTTCGTTGGACACTTGAACCAACAGCCCGCTAAAGCAAGTTCATGCTACCAGCCAATAATTGGCGCTTCACTTATGGTCTTTCCAATGTTTGCAAAAAACACTCGCTCGTACTATCTGCCTCTATTGTCCACCTCATACAGACAGTCTGCAGCGATGTTGCACCTGGCACTACTGCTAACTTGCTTCGCTGTGTTTGTACTGGGGAATATTGACTTCGTTAGTGCACAAGCGGTCCGTGCAAAACCTTCCACCAAAACAACCGATGACGAACAAACCCGTCCAGAAGAGGTGACACTGAAAACCAAAGACAAAGTGCAGCTAGTCTGCACCTACTTTGCACCCGTCGCCGCCGAGGCGTCTGCTGCTGAGGAAAGCAAACCAGACACCGACGAAGCAGAGCCCGCTGATGGAAAGCGAGTTATTCCATATATCATTTTGCATGACTGGAAGAGTTCAAGAGCAGACACCGCCGCCCTCGCGAAGTTCCTGAGTGATCAAGGTAACGCAGTCATCACCCCTGACCTGCGCGGTCACGGTGACAGCACCAAGATTGCAGGTATTGATACTGAAATAGACGCCGCAGACTTTAAACCATCGGATATTGGCACGGTGCTCACGGACATTGAGCGGTGCAAACGATTTCTTGTCAAGAAAAACAACGCTGGCGAACTCAATATCGACATGCTAGCCGTTATTGCAATCGGCAAAACAGTCCCCTTGGCAGCCCAGTGGGTCGTTAGCGACTGGACCTCCTACGCACCTTTCAAAAATGGCATCAAACAAGGCCAAGATGTAAAAGCACTTATCATGATCGCGCCTGAAAAGACACTAGGCCCTTTCTCAATGAATCGATGCTCCAGCGCATCGATCTTCGCCGGCAAAAACGCGCTCCCAACAATCGTGGCTTGGGGAACAGAAAGCGAAAAAGCCAAAGAGGCTCTATCAATTTACAACCGTCTTAAAAAGAAGCGGCCCAAAGGCAGCTCGGCCGACACCAAAACCCTCTTTCAAGCTCCACTGCGAAACTCTTCATTAAACGGCGTCCAAATCGGATCTGATGAAAATCTCGGTAAGCTGTGGAGCTACTTCCACAAAACCGTTTTCAACAAGATTAATAAAAACATCGATAAACTCCCGTGGCAAGACCGCAGCAAAAA
>CAZHCH010000088.1:0-13227 GCA_964530985.1 uncultured Pirellulaceae bacterium
GGTTTCAAACCGATATCATAAACCAAACCTTCTCGGCGTCGTTTATCACCTTTGCCGATGAACAAATCGACCGGCAAAATAGACTTCCCTTCCGGTTTGCGAATCATCAATAGATCGGGATGGGTCTGTTTTTCAACTTGCACGCACGCTGGACATGCTTCGCAAGCGGTCAATAATTCGATCGGATTGCGATCGCACAAAATCGCTTGCGCCAGCTTAAGGGCGAAGGTGCGTTTGCCGATTCCATCGTCACCTACAAACAAATAAGTACTGGCCAAACGATTCCGCGTCACGCTTTTTTGAAAGCGCTCGCGAGCCGATTCATGACCAACGACTTTATCCCACGACATGTTGTTTTACCCGAGTTCAATTTAGCTGTAATGTCGTCATCAAATCATTCGACCCAATCGCTCGCGTCGAAGTCAAAACCTCTCCATAGTCAAACCCCGCCGTCGCTCCAACCGCTCCGGCAACCGACCGCACTCGGTGATAGATGTATTCTTTTTCTTTTGGGAACTGTGTCGCGTAGCATCGAATTGATTCGAGCTTCAATTCGATCGTAGCCGAAATATCGTGAACGAACTGCCTAGCCCCCACACCCGACCACTCACCCTCAAAAAACAAATGATAATACAATTGACTTGAAATCACATGGACGGGCAGCCCATCAAAATGTTGGTCCCACTTGCTCAGTCGGCTGTAGAAAACTGCGCCGTCGGTAATTTGAGCTGCTTGCCAATGATCGGGCGAAGCCATCGGAGTTTTATCGTTTAGGCTTAACACCAATTTGGGCCGAAAAATTCGAAACTGCTTTGCAAGCGCTATCCGGGCATCAAAGCTATCGAACAACCGCCTGTTGGGCAGGTCTAAAACGATTCGGTGTACCCCTAATGTAGCCGCCGCTTGCTGGGCTTCGGCCAGTCGAATGCTGGGGTCGTCGCAACCGGGGGTGGGTTCGCCGTCAGTCAAATCAATGATTCCGACCGACAGGCCTTGCTGGGTCAGCACAGCTAAGGTCCCGCCGCAACCGATTTCACAATCGTCCGGATGAGCCCCAACGGCGATGACGTCGAGTTGTTCTGGAGGTGGTTCGGGTTGGATCATGTTGTCCAAATTAGGTTAGCAGCTCGTTTTGGTAAAGGGTTCGGGGTCGACTTTGACGCTGGATTTAATCATGACATCGACTGAATTATGTTTTCATCGGTGTTGAGACAGAATCAATCGTTGACATTGCGGCGAAGAAATTGAAAATTAGCGTGCTCGAACAGCATCGCTTGAGCATATGCCACCAATGCCAAGCCTAGCGAGTATCAAACATGACAGACGGCGATGGTTGTCAGAAACGCTCGCCTGTTGGCACCCTATAAAACTTGCGACAACCTTTTGAACCAAACTGCGACAGACATACCACAGCCAGTAAACGCCGACTCAATTGCGGGTCGCCGCGTCGCCTTTGTCGGCAAACTTGGCGGTGTCAACCGTAAGGAAGCCCGCTCGGTTGTCCGACGTCTTCAGGGCACAATGGTAGACCCGATCGATCAGTCCGTTGACTTGATTGTGGTTGGTGCGGATGTATTCCCTAGTGCCGATCCCGAGAATTTGTTGGATGAATCAATCTTGCGTGCCGTGGCGGAACAGAAAATTACGGTGGTCAGCGAAACTCAGTTTTGGCAAATCACAGGTGTGGTCGAACCAGAATCCGACGTTGGCAAGCTGTACACTCCGGCGATGTTGGCCGAGTTGTTACAAGTTCCGATGACGACGATTCGCCGTTGGCATCGCCGAGGACTGATCACTCCCACTCGCCAAATTAAAAAGCTGCCGTATTTTGACTTCGAAGAAATTACATCCGCCCGTCGAATTGCTGCCCTTGTCGCTGCTGGAGTAAACTCGGTTCAAATTGAAAAGCAACTTTCTCAACTTGCTGAGTTGTATCCCGATATGCAACGACCTTTGTCGCAGCTGTCGATCATCGTTGAAGGCCGAAAAGTTTTATTGCGACAAGGTGAAGGGCTGGTTGAGCCTAGCGGGCAGAAACGATTAGATTTTGATGCCGCGCTCGAACTGGATCGACCAAACGGCGATCAACCACCAGCTACGATTTCGTTTGCCCGTGCGATCGACAGCCGACAGCAAAACAACCTGGGTGTAGCCGAACCAACTGGTGATTTTTCTTATGACTCAGGGCTTCAAAACAAGTCTGATTTTCTACAACTTGCAATTGCTTTGGAAGACGATGGTGAATTCAAAAGCGCAATCGACGTTTACCGAAGCTTGTCGCTGGCTCAAGGCCCCACAGCAGACGTAAGCTTTCGGATGGCTGAGCTTTTTTATCAGGTTAACGATCTGGCTGCGGCAAGAGAACGTTATTCGATGGCGGTGGAGTTCGACGAGGCGTTTGTAGAGGCCCGAGCTAATTTGGGTTGCGTGCTGGTCGAGTTAGGGCAAACGGACTTGGCGCTGGCTACGTTCGAAGGGGCGCTAGAACATCATCCGGACTACCCAGACGTCCATTTCCATCTCGCCAGACTGCTAGACGAAATCGGCAATGACGAACAGGCGTGGCAACACTGGGCACGCTTCTTGGAACTCACCCCCAATGGACCTTGGGCCGATGAAGCACGTTTGCGAATCGAAGCCGGACAGTTCGGTTAGTTCTCGATCCAAAAACTACCGATCACTTCCACCAAGCTATGCGCTGTTGTACGGTTGGCTGATTACCACAGGCATTGTGTGGCTGCGAAGGCAAAAGCATCTTGCGATACGGATTGTCGTTTCGTAACCTACCCGTTTTGCCAGCATCTCCTGTCTCTTTGTTTTTATAGAAGATATTAATGATCAGCGTTGTTGATTCACACACTGAAGGCGAGCCAACTCGTGTTGTGATCGCTGGCGGACCGCAGCTCAAGGCCACGACTTTTTCGCAGCGCTGGGAGGAGTTGCAAGCCAATCACGATGACTTTCGCCGCACCGTCATTCTGGAGCCACGAGGTTATGAGGCGATGGTTGGTGCACTGCTCTGCGAACCGGACTCCGACGAATGCGCAGCTGGGATATTATTTTTCAACAACAAAGGTTACTTGGACATGTGCGGCCATGGAACAATCGGCGTCGCCGCAACATTGGCTCACTTAAAACGACTGTCTTTGGGAAAGAGCAAATTTCAAACGCCCGCGGGAATGATTGACATCGATTTGCTAACACCCAACGAAGTATCGATCACGAACGTTGGTAGCTACCTATTACATGCTGACGTGGCAGTCGAAGTGGCTGGCTACGGCGAACTCATTGGCGACATCGCTTACGGTGGCAACTGGTTTTTCAATGTAAAGTCGCCTGTGGAACTATCGCTGGCGAACGGAGACCAGCTACTTTCACTAGCGATGGGCATTCGAGCGAGCTTGGTCAAAATGGAATTTGACGGCGTCGATCCAAAGCGGATCGATCATATTCAGTTTTTCACGCCGGACTACCCAAACAATCATTCAAAGAACTTTGTGATTTGCCCCGGCGGTCAGTTCGACCGTTCGCCCTGCGGCACCGGGAGTAGTTCGCTATTGGCTTGCTTGGCATCTCGCGATCAGCTCAGCGCGGGACAAGCGTGGCATCAAACCAGTTTGACCGGCGGGCAGTTCTCCGCGATCTATCAAATTGGTGAATCGGAGGCCGATGTCGGCTTAAGAAATAATCCGGTTATCCCAACCATCACCGGTCGAGCTTTCGTTTGTTCAGAGGCTAGTTTGCTCCAAAACCCTGAAGACCCATATCGTCTTGGCAACGAGATCAAATGGGGCCAAGCATGAGCCAGGGGCAGTCCATCATTGGTCGTTCCGCTCACATCGTCGGAGGTGGAGTGATCGGCATTGCATGCGCTCACTATTTGGCTCGCGCTGGCTATCAAGTCACCGTAATGGATCGCGCTTCGATTGGCGGTGCTTGTTCGCATGCCAACTGTGGTTACGTTTGTCCTAGTCACATACTGCCGCTAACCGTGCCCAGTGCGATCCCGATGGCGTTAAAGTCGCTTCTGAAGCCAAAGTCGCCCTTTAAAATCAAATTTAGTTTGTCGCCAAGCTATTTAAGTTGGATGTTGCAGTTTGGCAAGCGTTGTCGTGAGCAAGTTGCGTTGGCGGCGGGGCATCACTTGAAAGCTATTTTAGATTCATCGCTCGACGAATACAAAAGCTTGGTCGCCGACCAGCAGATCGACTGTGAATGGCGTGAGCGTGGGTTGCTGCATGTGTTTCAAAACCAAAGTGCCTTGGATGCGTTTGCTCGGGAGAACGATTGGGTTCAGTCCGAATACCAATGCGGCGCAAAACGAATCGCAGCCGCTGAACTGCCTGCACTCGACTCGACACTGCGGTCGGATTTGGCCGGCGGATTTTTACACGAACATGATGCATCCTTGCGGCCAGATCTGCTGAATCAAAGCTGGCGGGCAAAGCTAGAAAGTGAAGGAGTGCGTTTTCTAGAGAACTGCGACCTGAAGAATATAGTTCGAGAGAACAACGGCAAGATTAAGCACTTGATTACGTCGCAAGGACAACAAAACGCGGATGTTTTTGTGTTCGCAGTCGGGGCTTGGTCGGAGCAATTTGGCCAAATGCTTGGTTTTAAGTTGCCGATTCAGCCGGGCAAAGGTTATTCGGTGACACTTGAGAAGCCCGACGTTTCCCCAACATTACCGATGTTGTTTCCAGAAAAGAAAATAGGCATCTCGCCATTTGCGGACGGCTTTCGAATCGGTTCGATGATGGAGTTTGTCGGATTTGACAAAACGATTCCTGAATATCGAATTCAACAATTGAAGGATTCGGTGAAGCCGTATTTCAACTTTCAACTCAACGACACCGAACAAGAACGTTGGTACGGTCACCGCCCAATGACCTACGACACGTTACCTGTAATCGGGCAGGCCCCTGGAGTAGACAATGGATTTGTCGCGACTGGACATAGTATGCTGGGCGTAAGCATGGCTCCGGCGACTGGGCGACTGATTACTGAACTGGTCACGAAACAACCAACACATATTTATACGCAGGCGTTTTCTCCCGCAAGATTTTGAGATTCAAGCAAAGGCGAGTTCGCAAGCAAAGTCCTACGGTAGACTCTGCGTGTCGAAGAAGAATTAGCATTTCAAACAAATACAAAGCGATGTGCCGAGTAGCGGCGAGAACAGGTTCGACCGTCAGTTCGCCACATATTATTTATAGAGGAACATTTGATGAACGATATTTTGATCGACGGTAAGTGGCAACCGGCAAACTCAACAGGTTCGATTGTTGCCGTCGACCCGCGTGATGGACAAACAATCGAAGGTGATTTTCCGGTTAGCAATTGGGACGATTGTGCAGCGGCGATCGAAGCAGCGGTCAAAATCGTGCCGACGTTAGAGGCTGCCAGTTCAGACCAAATCGCTCTGTTCTTAAGGAGTTACGCCGATAACTTAGATGCGCACGCTGAAGCGATTTGCGAGGCTGCTGAAAAAGAAACTGGTTTGCCAAAACCTACTCGCTTGCAAAAAGTAGAAATGCCGCGGGCGACACGTCAGTTGCGTTTGGCTGCTGACGCGGCCGAGAGTCAGGTTTGGCGAAACCCGATCGTCGATGCCGAAATTAATTTAGCGAGTTGCCGAGGCCCCATTGGACCCGTGTTGGTGATCGGCCCCAACAACTTCCCGTTGGCTTTCAATGCAATCGCTGGTGGCGATTTTGCTGCCGCCATTGCTGCGGGAAACCCCGTTATCGCTAAAGCCCACCCGTCTCATCCACTCACGACCAAGTTGATGGCTCAGCAAGCTCTGATCGCGCTAGAAACTGCAGGTCTGCCGCTGGCTACCGTGCAAATGTTGTATCACATGTCGCCCGAAGACGGCATCCGGATGGTCAAGTCCAGTGGTATTGCAGCGGTTGGATTCACTGGCAGTCGAAATGCCGGTGTGAAGCTAAAAGAAGCCGCCGATGAATGTGGCAAGCCAATCTATTTGGAAATGTCCAGTGTCAATCCTGTGTTCTTTTTGCCAAGCTTGTTTGAGCAGCGACCGACCGAAGAGGTGATCGCTGAATTGTCTGGGAGTTGTTTGTTGGCGGCTGGGCAATTTTGCACGTGCCCGAATTTGTTTGTTTTGATTGATGACGAGCAAGGCCAGCAAGTGATCGATGGTTTGAGGGAGCAATTCGAACAGCAAGAACCAGGTATTTTATTCTCCGACGCCGTTCTGAATGGTTTGAGCTCAACGGCTGCCTTGCTGCAAGAAAAAGGCGCCGAGCTTTTGGCCGGTGGCAAGCCGAGTAACGAAGCGGGCATTCGTTTTCAAAATACGTTGTTCAAGGTTACTGGGGACCAATTTTTGGCAAATGCGGAAGCAATGCAAACCGAGGGTTTTGGGCCGCTGAGCTTGGGCGTGATGGCCAAAGACTTGGGTCAGTTTTATGAAATCGCCGAAAACATCGAAGGCAGTTTAACTGGCAGCATTTATGGTTCCGCCAACGACCCCGCAGCAAAAGAGTTGGTTTCGCGTTTGCGCCGCCGTGTTGGCCGAATCATCCAAAACAAAATGCCGACTGGCGTTGCGGTATCTCCGGCGATGAACCACGGCGGCCCGTTCCCAGCGAGTGGTCATCCGGGCTTCACCGCCGTCGGACTACCAACTTCGATCACCCGATTTACGAAGCTTGATTGCTACGACAATATGGAAGATGCGCTCAAGCCTGACTGCTTGAAGTAATTTCAAGGTGGGACAGTGCCTCCGGCCCGTTATCTGCGATATCTTACCGACAATACAAGCGATTACCGCTGCGCTGACGTGTAGACAGCCGGAGGCGCTGTCGCCACCTTTGGCTACGGACGGTAGGAAATGCCCGAACCTGGTGCTAGTTTTTGTTGTCCTAAAGAAGTAGAATACGCGTCCAATCAAAGGCAAACCGCCATGAATTCCAATCTTGCTTGTTCAACCGACAAGCCAGCCACAAAACCAAGTTCCAGATCGCAGGATTTCCGGGTGACTGAAGATACCGACGCAAACGAGTCAATTGAGCACTCCGCTTCAGGCCCCGCGCCAACGCGAGAAAACCCAGAACTCAGTCTTAAACTTGCGTTGGCGGCTGCTCGAACGGCCGATGAAAATGGCGGTAGCGACATTTTGGTTTTGGACATGTCTCAACACACCGCGATTTTTGATTACTTTGTGATTGCCACTGGTACTAGTCGGCGGCAGCTTCACGCAATCAGCGAAGACGTGGATCGCGTGCTTGAAGATGAACTGAACGACAAGCGGATGAACATCGACGGTTACGACGATAGCAAATGGATCGTGCTCGACTATGGCACGGTTGTGATCCACTTGTTCGATGAAGACACGCGAAAGTTTTACAGCCTTGAGTCGCTGTATGCTGATGCAGAAAAAGTCGATTTAACGGATGTCGTTAAAGGCGTGAATTAACAGAATGTTATATTCGCCAGATGGATGCGATTGATATCCTGGGTCAGGACTCGGTACAACTTCCGCAGCCAGAACCAGTCGGGTTGGCTGTTATGTCGATCACTATCTCACAAACGTTGTTTCTGAAATGATTTTGGATTCGAGGCCGTTTTGAACAACGGTGATTGGAAAATTGGCATCGCAGGGGCCAACGAATTTTAGGCGAAGGCGAATTTGTTTTTGGTCACCCGGGGCCAAAGCAGGGATTTTCCATGTGAGCGTCCGTTCAAAAACATTGACCTCAGCCTTTTGTTCAGCCAAGAGAATTTCAGCCCTAATTGGGATTTCTAAGCAAATACTAGATGCCGGAGTCGTCTTAGAGTAACTGTTGGCCACTGCAATTTCGTAGTCGGCTACTTGATTGACCTTTAGCGCGTCCGGACCATCAATAAATACTGAAAATGGTGGCGCAGGCCGAGGTGTTTTGGAAGTGGTTACCAATCGACTCACATGTCCGTCGTGATCGGCGAATTTTTCATCGGCTAAACTTGGCATGGCCGAAGCATGTTGATAGGGTTGCTTGTTGATAGTCGGTGAATCGACCAAGGTCGAATCTGAGAAATTAATTTCTTGTTGCACTGCAGTAGCGCCAAATTGAGACATCGAAGCAATCTTAGCACTGGCAGCAGAAACAATTTTTGGTGGTGAGAACTTGTCGTAAGGGGTCAAATTTGCAGGTAACCGAATAACAAAATCACTTGAGTCGTGTTTTTCGTTTATTGCGTCGACAGCGGTGGGCGTCTCGACGTCGACTTGATCGCTAATGTGATTTGGCGTTTGCCAGTTCGCTCCTGCCATCAAGGCCATTGGGGTGCGAGCCACAAAATCATTTGGAGTCCGTACGTGGATAGGAGTAACTGAGCTTGGTAACGTTAGGTACAACTGGTCGTTAGATTTCTCTAAGTCGACTTCGCCGGCGCGTGCCGCACCTTCGGTCTGCCTCAATACTTCCATTGGTGTTCGCACCGATGTCTGAGCGTATGTAGATGCACTTAACGAAAACAACCCAACGCCAGTGCTAAAGAGTACTGACGATAGTTTACTGATAGACAGAATGGAATTGCGTTTCATAGTACTTTGAGAAGATGTTGTTCTAGGACAAAAGTAACTGGAAAGAATAAAACGTGGTTGTTGAGCAGTTAATTTCTGATCGTATCAGAAGAATCGGTGTCGCCAAATGTTTGCTGCCTCGCGACTTGTTGAGGAAAGACTTGGGCGTTGATCGTACGCTCAGCAACCATGGTTTTACCTGAAATTAGTGCAACCTGAATGTTGGTTCTCCCAGGCGAATGCGAGATACCTTTCATGCTAATCTTTTTGATTGTGCCAGGATTCACTCGTTCAAGTTGGAAAACAATGATTCGTTTTTCAGCGTCCAGCCACGCATCGTGATCAAAACGAGTGATTGTCAACTCTTCTGGTACAACAACGTTTACTGCTACTGGCCCAATTGAGTGGCTGGTTGGGTTGTGCACTTCAATCGCCATGTCGGTTGATTCACTTTCGACCATGGCTGCGACACCAACTATTCGAAACTCCAACTGCCCTTTGACCGGGGCCAGTGGATTCCGCAGATGCGAGTTGACATCTGAGTCTGGATTTTGCACGACTTTTGTCGGTTGATCAGGCTGAAGGCGAATCGCTTGAAGTTGCGTCTCGGACACATCACTTTCTAAAAAAGCATCGTCGTCAGGCCGGAAAGATATCGGAGGCGGCATTTCCGTTTCTTGGATAGTCTGTAATGAAGCTAACTCTCTGTGTGAAGCATCGCCCCCGGGTTTAATTGCGGAATGCCGAGAAGGTTCATTGGAGTAAATCGGTCTTGCCGAGAAAGAAGCCGGCCTTGCAGGGACAGCCGCAACTTTTGGGGCGGCAGCGGCAGCGACAGTGGCTTCCATTTTCCTTTGCAGGACCGCTTCTAAGTTTGGGTCAATCAGTGCATCCTCAAGTCGCTTCGGCAGCTTAGTCATTTGAAGCTGTGCGTTGACGCTTTCGATTGGTAGCAGGGTTAACAAACCAACCGCCAATGTGAATTTTAAAATTGAATTGATCATGGGCTTAATCTTGACTTCCGTTCTCGATTGCTTAACGACAAACTCCTTACAAAGCAACTATTCGGTAAATTCAAAACCTAACCAACGCTCTAAATCATCAGTTTGCTAACCAAACCAAATTAAGGATTTGCTCCAATCCGAAAAATCCGCAAACTTTTCCAGTGATGCTAGCGTATAGAAAATCTATTAAACGCGTCCAGAAACGTGTCAAACTAGCAAATGGAGAATTTATCCGATCAAAATTGGAGTTGTTTCCGTATTTGTCTTCAGTTTGACCTGTGGTGTCACTGGCACCGCGAAAATATTAACAGACCCGGACGAAACGGTAACCAACCCAAGCCAACTTCAACTTGGCCTTCCGGAAAACACAACCCCATGCAGGATGCTTAGGAAGACCCACCGAAGCGATTCCACTACAAAAGGATTTTAAAATGCTAGTTCTATCTCGCAAAAAAGATGAATCGATCGTTCTTGACGGCCAAATCGAAATCACGGTTTTGAAAATTAAAGGCAATACTGTTCGCCTTGGAATCAAGGCACCGGCGAACATCAAAGTTCTACGCGGTGAGCTTTCTCCATTCGATGTAGAAGTCGAAATGAAAAAAGATGCCCAAAAAGATGAGGAGAAAGGCGAACCGGAAGACGAGCCTGTGCGGTGCAGTTTTGGTTTGACATCGCACATGCGAATCGTCGCTCAAGACGTGGCAATGCCAAACTAATTTGCCAACTGCTTCGGTTGCCAGCTAACTGGCAACCTCAACGGCCAAGCAACGTAATGCTTGTAGTTCACTTTTGGCAAAGTCCGCATCAAGATATTTCGTGACAATTCGATGACCAGCTGGCCCAGCGGCAGCGGTATCAATTGACAACGTGGCCATCTTCCAACGGTGATCAAAAGGTGACTCAAAGCACGCAACCGTTTGTAGTTTGTCAAAGAATGTAACGCTTGTTTTACGCCCAAAAACTCCAGTTCGATATACGACTCCGTTTTCGATTCTCGCGTACTTCCGTGAAACAGCTTTTTTCTTGGCAAATAAAATCAATGCGGGCAATGCTATCAATCCAGCAACACCGCCCCAAATCAAAGCTTGGACATCAAATGTATTTGTAAAATGGCAATAGACCACAGCGCTTACAACAGCGAATAAAAAGGCCTGCATGTATCCAATGCGAATCAATCGCGTTGACGCTCGAGGTGCCAAGCCGTGAAAGTCAAAATTATCGAAATTCCAGTTAATGTCCGGCCGTAGTAAACCTACCAACTTTGGCACTTCAGATTCTGGAATCACGGGCATGAACCAAGTCTTTCCAACTGATTGATTCGGTTTCGATGCGTCTGTCGCACCACCGGCCGTTTCAATGCGAATTGTGGCCACTCGAAACCATCGCATGATCAGGTTTTGTTGCACGCTGATGAATTGAATTCGTTTTCGCGGTACCGTTGCGCTCACACGAGTCAACAAGCCACAACTAAGACGTAAGTCATCCCCGTGTTGCATCAGCCGGTAGTCAAAGAATCGCAGTAGGTACCAGACGATCCCGACCAGCCGCAATAAGATGAATCCGATTACCGACGCGGCAATGGCCTGTAAATAGAATCGCTGGCTACTGGTGTCCTCGGGCAAGTAATCGGTCAAAAACGCGAAGATCGACTCGTAGCCTTTATCGGTAAACTGATCGAAGGTCACTAAGGCGACGCCGAGCATGACGATCCCTCGATTGGACGCTAGGCCAGCTTTCACTAAATCCCAAATTGGGATTCTCCAGATTTCTTTTGCATCGGTTTGGTCAGCAGTCGCAAACGAACCATGCGTTGCTGCTGCAATTGGAGCAACAGTAGTTCCTGCGCCAACCTCGGTTTCACCTGCTGGTTCGAGATTTCGTGTGCTTGATTGCGAATTTTTGCCAGCGAAAATGGCGCTGCGCAGTACATCGACTTCCTCGAGTGATAACACTCGAAGCACCGCTTCCGCGTCGGTGCCGCTAGCCGTTTCGACCTTTACTTCTGCGACTTTAAAAATCCGGTGTAATACATTTTGAGTCAAATCAATATTCTGAATACGACTGACTGGAATGGAGCGTGTTTTTTGAAAAATCAATCCTTGTTCGACCACCAAATGCGCGTCCTCGATCCGATACCGAAGCGTGAAATATCGAAACGCGGAACTCGCAACGGCAGGCACGAACAGAATTCCGGAGATGATCAATAAAGTAGTATTGCCGTTTGCCGCCCCCCATAATCCAAAGCCGATTGGAAACAGGTAACTGCGAACGTGCGCGAGCAAGTCGAACACTAGCGACGTCACATGCAAGTACTTAAGTGATAACTCGACTACCAGTGGTTCCGAATTCGCATCATCAAGTTCACCAACGACTTCGGCGGCAACCAGGTCCGATTCGGGTGGCACTGAATTGGTTTCATTTTCGGGATCAAACGGCATCGTAATCCTTTCGCTGATGCACGATCCAGTCACGTACACTCACTGCAAACGCGTGGTCCAACCCCTCGATCGAAACCGAAGCGTTAGAAGTTCCAGCGGTATGGAGTGTTAGCGTCGACACGCCAAAATAACGTTGTAACGGCCCCTGCCCTACGTCGGCATGTTGGACTCGACCGATCGGAACACAAGTTTGTGAACGCCAGAGAACCCCTTGGTGAATTTCGATGCCCAGCGAATCGATTCGAAAACTAATTTTCGTGTGTTCGATTTTGGGCCACAGCAATGTAAACAGCCCGCTCGCAACAACCACTGCCAGTCCGGCCCCACAGGCAATCCAAAACCAAATGTCAATTTGGTCGGAGGTCAGCAGCAGGAAGCCAAGCCCAACCAAGATCGCGATCGCAATGAAGCCCCAGAAGATCAGCAACGAAATCCGTTCAACGGCTACATTTCGGTCGTCCAGCGAGTGGAACTGCCCGTCAACAAACGCTGGGACGTTCGATTCCGCGGAAACAACTGAAGCGTGGACTTCTGAAACGGACGGCTCGAAGGAAGCTTGTGGTGGTGCTTCCGGCAATGGGATCAATGGTTCAGATTGCGTTTCGTCCGATGAGTTCACCCTGGGCTCCTGCTGGTTGCGGTAGATCGTTTCGGATATGACTGGAAACTAATATTCGCAATAGCATACCGTTTTATTGGCAACTGAAACCCTCAATCTAGCCGAAATCCGCCTGGCAGTAGTTCTTTGCTGGTCCATTGTTGTCGCGATGTTGGATCGGTCGCATCAACCGCGATGACTTGGATATCGTCCCCGAATTCAAAAATGAACTGTCGACAAGCCCCACAAGGCGATGATAGTGGTGAAGCGGCAACGGCGATCGCGACGATGTTTCGTTTGCCAGCGGCGACGGCGGAGGTGATGGCATTTTGTTCGGCACAGATCGCTAGGCCGTAAGAAGCGTTTTCAACATTGCAGCCAACGAAAATACTCCCGTCTTCTGTAAGCACCGCAGCTCCAACGGAGAATTCCGAGTACGGAGCATAAGCATGTTCACGTACCCTCAACGCCGCTTCGATTAATGGTTCAAAGTCTTGCATGGTTTGGTGGTCCGATAAGAAAGTGCAAAGCTCCTCACCCCCAAACCCCCTCTCCTCGTGAATTCGGGTAACGCTTGATTAAATGGCAAAGCAGCTTCGTCCGAATTCTCGAGGAGAGGGGGCTTTCAGGTTGTTATTAATTCTATCCTAG
>CAZHCH010000089.1:0-3305 GCA_964530985.1 uncultured Pirellulaceae bacterium
TTTGCATGGGCGTTTTTTCGCTGATCCATGGCGCCGAAACCAGCGAGTATTCGCGGGCGTTAATGCAAACCTTCGCCTCAATGACGAAAGTCCCTCTGCTGTACAGCCTGACGTTAATCGTCACCTTTCCCTCGCTTTACGTTTTTAACGCGCTGATTGGATCGCGACTCAAAGTGGCGCCAGTGTTTAAATTATTGCTCGCCTCATTAGCAGTTAACTTGGCAGTGCTGGTGTCGTTGGGGCCAATTTTGGCATTCTTTTCCGCCAGCACGCCGAACTACTCGTTCATCGTCCTTTTGAATGTCCTGATCTTTACCATTGCCGGTGTGCTGGGCTTGATGTTCTTGGTCCAAGCCTTAAATCGTTTAGCAAATGCAACGACACAACAAGCCACTGAAAACGATCAAACCAGATTGCCTCTGAGCTCGAGCATGGCAATGAAAAAAGCCAATCAAACATCCACTGAAATCTCAAGCACGGTCTCCAACGAACCCGATCCTGTAGAAGCCACGTTGGTTCCTAGTGCAATTCAGTCGAGTCCTAAACAGCCGCTCAACCAACACGTCAAAAAAGTTTTTGCTTGCTGGGTTATCGTCTTCGGTTTGGTCGGTGCACAAATGGGATGGGTACTTCGGCCGTTCATTGGATCGCCCAAGCTTCCGTTTCAGTTCTTCCGGCCTCGCGAGTCAAACTTTTTTGAAGCCGTTGTAAACGCTTTTTGGCAGATGTTCTCTTAGTTGAAACTTAAAACGAGAACATCATGTATTCATTACGAAAACTCTCGGCTCGGACATTTGACACCGTCGACCAAGTGCTGACTGGATCGGCGGCCAATCCAATCATTGGCAGCTCACACCGGTCTTCCTCCAACATCAGGCTTCGCACTGCCGCATTGATCGTACTGATCGCCGGCCTGTGTTACGGGTCAGCGATGGGTTGCTACGCGGCGCTAGCGAATCAACGAGCATGGACGGAGCAATGGTTGCAGATGTTGTATTCTGGGATGAAAGTCCCGCTGTTGATCTTGGCAACACTATTGATTGCGCTGCCAAGCTTTTTCATCCTCAACACCTTATTTGGGTTGCGACAGCATTTCAATGAATCGCTCAAAGCGATCCTTTTGGCTCAATCGGGTTTGGTAATCATCTTACTTTCGTTGGCCCCAATCACACTGTTCGTTTACGTTTCAGTGTCGCCGATGCGACAAGGGTATTCGTTGGCTGTACTTTGGAATGCAATCGCTTTTGGTGGTTCCAGTGTTTTAGCCCAACTTCTACTGCGAAGGAACTATCGTCATTTAGTCCTGCAAGACGCGAGGCACCGCAAGATGATTTGGGTTTGGATTTTCGTTTACGCGTTCGTTGGAATTCAAATGGCTTATACCTTGCGGCCCTTTATTGGCAGCCCTGCCAGTGAGATTAGTTTTTTCCGGGAAGATCCATTCGAAAACGCCTACGTGAGGGTTTTTGAATTGATTGGATCCGCAACCGACCTCTGGCGTTGAGACTTTGCGAGTTGGCCTTCATTAGGCTGCAAACTACAATGCACGATCAATTGTCTAAAACGAATCTAATTGCGACGAACCTTCCGTGGCCTCGACTGCTTCCGTCAACACAACAGCTCTCCGCCATTCCAAGCTACTTTCGTTGCGGTTCTGGCTATTATTGATTGGTTTACTGTGCGGATCGACATTGAGTGGTTGTTTGACCAAGCAGGACAGTGAGTTGGTCGTCTACTCGGCCCTGGACCGCGAATTTTCGCAACCGGTGCTGAATGATCTGGGCAAATTGCTGCAGATGCAAGTCCGAGTCAAATACGATCAAGAGTCCAACAAAACGGTCGGCCTCGCCACCGAACTGATTCAAACTCAACAAAACCCGAAAGCAGACATTTTTTGGAACAACGAAATTCTGCACACGCTCAGGCTTGAGCGTCTTGGCTTATTGGCGCCAATCACCGAGGCGGATTTGAGTCGGTTTCCTAAAGCGTATCGTTCGCCGACAGACCATTGGTGCGGGTTTGCGGCACGGGCCCGAGTATTGATTGTGAATACAGACTTACTGCCTGACGTGTCGCTACGTCCAAATTCGATTCACGATTTGGCCGATCCCGAATGGGCCGGTAAGTGCACGATGGCTCGCCCTGTTTTTGGAACCTCCGCTACTCATGCGGCAGTATTGCTCAACACCCTCGGCGATGAACAAGGGATGAAACTATTAACCGCCATGACCAGCAACGCTATCATACAAGGCGGAAACAAACAGGTCGCACAAAAAGTTGCTGCCGGCCAGTTTGCTTTTGGATTGACTGATACCGATGACGCGATGATCGAAGTCGAACGCGGCGAGCCAGTAGCGATCGTGTTTCCGGACCAACTAGAAAATCAATGGGGTACGTTACTGATTCCCAACACCTTAGCGATTATAAAAGGCGGTCCCAACCCAGATCGAGCCCAGCAGATGCTCAAGCGGTTACTGGAGCCTGATGTTGAAAACCGACTGGCATCGGGCGATAGTGCGCAGCTACCGCTGGCGATCGGCGCGAGCGATTCGAAACTTTGGCGGGTCACCGCAAAGTGGCTTTCAACAGTAAATCGGTCCACTGGAAACGAATCGATTCCACCAGAACTTAAAGCCATGCCAGTCGACTTTAGAGCCGCAGCTCAAAGCTGGGACCAGCACAAAACGGCACTCAGCGAACTACCCACTAAATAACCAGAATCGAAACGGTAATCTCATCCTTGGTACACCGATTTTATTGGGGCGAGCGACCGATGAGAACATGTCGAAGTCAGGCTTGAAGCTCCGCTTTATCAGCTATTTGAGGAGGTTTTCTACTGCCCGCGACCCCAAGCCAACCCCTCATCTACGAGGCAAAGTGAGCTAGTTAGCAGGCCTTTGAAAACGATGGTAATTTTTCGTGCTTGAGGACTTTTGGCCGGTTGAACTGGTCAGTAAATATTGGTAGCGTATTCGGTTTTGCTGGAGAAAGTTATTCAGCATGTCTAAAATTGAGGCTCGGTCGCTAAGCCCTATTGCGTCCGGATGAGCTTAATGTTTCCGTCTACTAATGAGCATCAATCGTATCTTAGAGACGAGCCTATACCCGTTTACTGAGGAAAAGATAATGAAGAAATTTTTCGCCGCAATTTGCTGTACGTTACTAGTTACTAGTGCGTCTTTCGCTCAAGATGCAACACCTGCTGTCGACGCAGTTCAAGCTGCTGTCGCCGAAGTTGCTCCTGTTGCCATTCCTGAAGCTACTCCTGTAGTTACTCCTGTAGTTACTGAAGCTGCTCCTGTTGT
>CAZHCH010000089.1:3405-8989 GCA_964530985.1 uncultured Pirellulaceae bacterium
CTGTTGTTACCGAAGCTGCTCCAATGACATCAGAAATCATCGGAAGCACAACAGTAAACGCACCAGTCGTAGGATCGGAAATCATCGGAAGCACAACAGTAAATGCACCAGTCGTAGGTGTACACTCAATGCCAATGGCTCCAATCCAGCAGGATTGCGGCTGTGGCGGTACTCCAGTTATGACTCAACCAATCGTTGCAGCTCCAATGGCTTCGAATCCTGTCGTTGCAGATTGCGGCTGTGGCGCTGCTCCCGCAGCACCTGTTTCAGCTTGCGGTTGTGGTACACCTGCACCAGCACCGGTTTGCTGCCCTGCACAACGTGAACGTCGTCAAGTTGTTCGCGGTACAATTTCGAGATTGCGTTCACGTCGCAGTTCACGTTGCTGCTCACCCTGCTGCTGCAACTAGTTCGCAGACGCTACAACTGGTTTGTAGACACTCTTTCAGCTAACCTATATTGTTGTTCGGCTGGCCAGAGAAACATCGCGGCAAACGCCGAGATCTGATACCTTAAACGTCGCTCGTGATTCACGAGCGACGTTTTTTGCTTTCTCACATTGGGGAAGCACCTTGGATTTGATTCACAGGATTGTCGCCATGAAAGTTAAACCAATGATGTGTTGGATTTTTCCGGTGCTATTGATACTGGCAACGCCCCCATTGGGCGCACAACAGATAGAGCAAAGTAGCCAGCCGACTCCTACCAAGAATCCAGTAGTGGTACCGCCACGTTTATTGCCGAACCAACCGGTCAATATTCATGACATTCCGTCGCCTCGGAACCAGAATCCACCTAGCTGGATTATCGACCTGACGAATTCCGTATCCCCTGAAGCAATCGACTACATCAACCGAGTTTGCGACGAGGTCAACGCCGCAACCAAGCGTGAGATGTGTGTCGTCGTGGTCGGCAGAATCCAAGGAGACAACCACCGAAAATTTGCGACTGACCTATTCAATCATTGGGGCGTCGGAAATCAAGGCATTCCTGTTCTTTCTGGTGACTGGTCAGACAATGGCATCATGCTGTTCTTTGCGACGCAGGATCGAAAAGTCGAACTGATTCTCGGTGATGGAATTGATAGCGACAAACAAGAAAAAATTGCAAAAAAAATCATCGACGACCAGATCGTTCCCAACATGCGAAATGGCGATCCCGATTCAGCGATGTACCAAGGCATCCGCGCATGTGGGACTCAACTGATTGGAATTTCTGACTTTAAGGCGCCGGTCATGTTACCATCGGTTTCAAACGAACGCGCCCAACCGCGTGGGCCTCGCCGGCAACAACGCGGCCCAGTAACTTGGTGGCCGTGGCTGGCTGGCGGAGGGTTGCTCAGTGGCATTGTTTTACTCGTTGCCGGTCGCCACTACTATCGATATCGCGATCGTGAATGCGAAACCTGTAAGATAAACTTGGTTTTGCTGAAAGAAGACGAGGATGATCAATTCTTAGATCCCGGTCAACAAGTTGAAGAGCACCTTGGTAGCGTCGACTACGATGTTTGGGCATGCCTTGAATGTGAACAAGTCATCTGCAATCGGTACGGGAAATTGTTTACACGATACTCGCGCTGCCCAGACTGCAGCTACACTACCGTACACAAAATAGAATCGACCATCGTCAGCGCCACTTACTCTCACGGCGGTAAAGTTTTGGTTCGCGAAGACTGCCGCCACTGCGATTATCATCGACGATATACTTATTTGACTCCCAAAAAAGTCAAAGCCAGCTCCAGCGGATCAAGCTTCAGCAGCGGATCGTCCAGGGGTGGAGGCAGCGGATTCGGCGGAGGTCGTTCATCTGGTGGTGGAGCAAGTGGTAGCTGGTAAACACAGTGGGTTAGCAGAAACAGGCACCACAAAGCGCCCGGCTCCGCTCAAACCTCAAACACATCACTTGTCCCATAGCGGTCAGCTACGTGAATCGTAAGGTTGTCTCCCAAAATCTGCTGGTGAATCTCTCTCGCGCGGCTGGGGTCGTTGTTTTCTTCAGATAAATGACAAAGACACGCCCACTTAAGGCGATCGGTATTGGCATTTTTTAGTAAGTTAGCGGAGTCTTCGTTTGACAAATGCCCGCCCATACCGCTGATACGTTGCTTTAAACTCTCTGAATACGGACCATTTGCAAGCATCTTAGAATCGTAATTGCTTTCGATTACGACGGCGTCTAACGATTCAAGCACTTCTTTTAAACCTTCAAACACGTGACCCAAATCCGTCAAAATGCCAACCCGACTTTGGTGGTCTTCCACTACAAAAGCCACCCCATCAGCGCTGTCGTGCGGTGTCGGAACCGTATGAACAGTAACTCCACCAAAGGAGATTGAGTCACCAGCAGCGAACAATCGAACGCGACTCAGTTGGCCCAATTTTTGGCGATTGACCGCGCCGAGCGTCCGGCGAGTAATATAGATTGGCAGGTCAAACTTTCTTGAAAACACACCCATGCCACGCGTATGGTCACTATGATCGTGCGAAATGAACAGACCTTGGGCGTCACGAATTTCACGTCCGTGTGAGGCTAACCGCGTTTCGGCCTGCTTGCCGCTGATGCCCGCGTCAAAGACCAACGAGACATCTCCTGATTCAACGAAAAAGCAATTGCCGTTACTTCCAGATTGTAACGATACAACTTTCATTCCGGCTATTCTGCCCGAAGACAGCAGTATCGCAAGGTCCCTTCTAAACAATTAATCCAACGCTGTTTTTACTTCTTATCCAATTGTTAGTCGCCGACTCCGAAATCCTCGTTATACAACGCCATCACCAAATCCATCTCCGCCTCTTCATGCCGCATTAGGTTTTCGTAAAACTGCGCGAACTCCTCACCCAAACTCGCCACAGTGAATTCTGGTCCGCACTCTCGGTAAACCAATTGCTGAGCCAACTCGATCACGTGACTTAGCTCCAGATACAGACCTTCATGATCGTCTTTTAAACGAGCCGCTTTTTGGGACACCGGCGGGTTCTCGATTTCAGCACCCCTGACATAGCCGTAAAACTCTTCCAACGCAAAATAAGTCTCTAGCTCGTCTCGCAAGTCACTCAACAAGTCTGCCGCTTGCCGAGGGCTCACGAGAACTGTGTCAGGTTCAGGACACAATTGAGACTGCACTCGTTGCAACAGGTCACGAAACCCAAAGTCAGATTTAATCTCTAACAGAAATGCGACGTTGAAAGTAATCCCCGTCGCCTCGGCGCCGCTCAATCGATACTCTTGTTCAGAAAGCCATCGCATAAAACACCTCACTTGGTTGCCACCTAGCAACACATATTAAGAAGTTTGACACCGGGCTCGTCGGCAAACACTACCGCATCAGCACAGCGTCAGTGAATCGCAACTCATTATAACCTTTTCGTGACGAATTCCTAATTTTTTTGCAAGGCCATCATCGTCTACTCTCAAGAACGCCAATTAAAACTGGCGAATGCGCCGTGCCAGCAGGGTTGGATAGCAAAACTGGTCCGCGAAGAAAAGCCGCGATTGGGAGCGGCTTGAAGACATTCAGGCCTTATTTGGGCCCAAATAAAATGGTGGTATTCACCACGAAAATCAACTTACCATAAAAAACTGGCGTGAGTAAGCAAACAAGGCAAGATCGCAACAGCCAACAAAACTGCACGATTAATCTTTTTGACCAGCTATTTGCCTACTATAGAACTCATAACGCAGTACATGCACTGTCGACAATAACAAGCAACATGAACACAGTTGACTTTACAATTTAGACCGACTTAATTTTATTGCCGCGCAGGAAGAACCAGCCACTGACTAGCAAAATGCCCATCACGATAACCCAGCCATTAAAATCCAGTTCTTGAACCGCTGCCCGCAACTGGTTTAAAAAACGATGTAAAAACTGTTCCACTGAAACACCTAATGAATGTTTAATTGAGTAGTTATTTTGTATCGAAAGCAATACAAATCATTATCAAAATATACCTCTGGGTTAAGGTTGGTCTTTACTGGAAGACTAAAATACCGCTGCAAATAGTTTCGCCAGGTAAATTGTTTCGGACTCTAACAATCATACCGATTGTACGCCTTAGCGATTCCGAAACATTGATGCTTTAAACCAACAAATTATCCTCAGCAAACTAAAATCCAACACATCACCTCTGAAACACCACCTCTGAAGTATACCCCTAATTCAATGAACTTGATCATCGACGCTTATAACTTGATCTTCCAATGCGGGCTCGAAGGTCCCAAGCGGAATGCTGCGTCGATCACCAAATCCCGAAGTCGCCTGATCCAGATCTTAGCATCTCTACTGTCCGCACAACAACGAGCGCAAACCACCATTGTGTTCGATGCAAAACGCTTACCACCGCAGGAGTCAGAAATCGAATCTCGAAAGCAAGGTATTCGAGTTTTGTTCGCAGTCGGTTACGAGAGTGCTGATGAGATGATCGAAGAACTAATTACGTCGCACAGTCACCCCAAAGACTTACTTGTCGTCTCAAGCGACCATCGAATTCAAAACGCCGCAACTCGTCGCAAAGCCAAAGCGATCGACAGCGATGTTTGGCTGGATCGAATTGAAAATCAATCTCGCGGCCGTGATGAGTCAACAAGGAAAAACACAAGTCCACACGACCAACAAACATCGTCCAACAAACAAGTTTCACGCGAAATTAAGTCACTTGACTGGAAGGCTGAATTCGGCGTCGAAAGCAACCAAGCATCCGATGAATTGGTACGTGAAATCGAAAACGAACTGGGGCTGCATATTTCAAACGGCACCAATGACAAACAAGACATCGCAGACGTTGAGGACAAACTCAAAGATATCGACTGGATGCAAGAGTTCGGACTTGATGACGACTTACCTAGCAAGAACTCCTGAAAGAAACGAAGTGTCGTACTAATGGAGCGTCGCAACAAAAATCACCCGTACTCGATCGAACACGGGTGACCTAGGGGATTTTTCAGTTTGCCACCTGAATTCAAATCAGGCATTTATTTAGTGTCGCTTGCGTCGAAGTAGCATCAGTCCAGCCAGACCAAGGACTGCAGCGCTGCTCGGTTCTGGAACCGCAGCAGCTTGAGCCGTGATTGATCCAAGGATCGCGAATGAGCCAATGGGGCCAGTGTTGGATAGCTCAAGCCGAGAAACGCCAGTAAATGATTCACTGGTGAATCCAGCTTCGGTAAAGTTAAAATTTCCCAACGAGTTGTCGTCAATGTCAAATGCCTCGATTGATCCGATGGCAGTCGCCAGTGTTGTTCCGCCCGGAACTGTGGTGCTTGAACCACCCGTTGTCTGTCCGTCTGTGTCTCGTCCAGAGACAAGTACATCTGCAGCGGAGCTGAAGGAAATTTCTGCGGTATCTCCGCCATCTACCGCAAACGCGCGGTTACTACTGTCGTAAAGTGAGCCGTTGTTGAAGAAGACGATCTCGCCAGGGGCATTAAATACCGCAGTGAAGCTACTGTCGTCTGGATCGACAAGTGTGAAATCAGTGTCACCAGTTGTGAATCCGTCACCGACCGAAAAGCTAGTTTCGATTTGTGCGATAGCAGAGGCTGAAAACAAGCAGCATGCCATCAGTGTGGCAAAAACAATTTTCAT
>CAZHCH010000089.1:9089-12795 GCA_964530985.1 uncultured Pirellulaceae bacterium
ATGCCCGCATTTTACGGTCATTACATTCTTAGATACGTATCGACCGATTTAGGGAAAACTATTTGCTTTCAGCCTAAGATTGCAATGGGACGCCAAAAAGCGAGAGAACATGTGAAGAAGCTCACGGTTGACGCCAAAACGTGCATGATTGGCTCGTCAGACGGGTTGGCGTATGCCTTCTTTCTATATGTTGTGCCCAATGAGAAGGTCACAATCTAATTAGCCAACGTCTACGATTGACGGGTCGTAATCTGCAGGCGGTTCGAACCCTAGACATTTGATTACCGTTGCGGCAAGACTACTAATTCCTAGCGGCTCAGCGGTTTCTGCCAAACGCACATTCGCCGTACCGCTGGCATCGTAGATGTAACAAGGCACTGGGTTTAATGTATGACTAGTTTTCATTTTTGGCAGTCCGTCTTTGCCAACTTTTGGTCGGCCCGTTTTCTTATCGACTTCGTACATCTCGTCCGCGTTGCCGTGGTCGGCTGTCACGATCATCAAACCTCCTTGAGCATCGATGGCCTTTTTGAGCCGGCTCAAGCAAAGGTCGACAGTTTCTACGGACATTTCAACGGCAAGTAAATCACCGGTGTGCCCCACCATGTCACCGTGGGGATAATTGACGCGAATAAAATCGTGCTTGTTCTGGTTAATCGAATCAAGCAATACGTCCGTGATCTCTCCGCCCTTCATCCATGGACGCTGTTCAAACGGCAACAAATCAGACGTAATCTCGACGTACTCCTCGGTAGCTTCGTCAAATTTGTCACTGCGGTTACCGTTAAAGAAATAAGTTACATGGCCGTACTTTTGCGTTTCACTAACCGCCAATTGTGTGACGCCGGCTTCAGCCAAATACTCTCCCATCACCTGATCGATCGACGGCGGCGAGACCAAGTAATTTTTAGGGATCTGCTGGTCGGCGTCGTACTGCATGATCCCAGCAAACCTAACGTTCGGAATTGGGCCACGATCAAACTCGGTCAAATCGGGATCATCGAACGCTCGCGAAATCTCCAAAGCACGGTCGCCGCGGAAATTGAACAACACCACGCTATCGCCATCGACAATCGGGCCAACAGGTTTGCCATCACGCACAATCACAAACTCCTTTAGATCTTGATCGATCACGCCAGGAGTTTCTGTTCGCAACGTTTCAATCGCTTCGGTTGCCGAGCCAAACTCACGCCCGATGCCTTTGACATGCACGTCCCAACCACGTTTGACCATCGGCCAGTCAGCGTTGTAGCGGTCCATCGTAATAAACAGTCGCCCGCCACCCGAAGCGATGGCGTAATCAAAATCACCCGCCGAATTAATCTCAGCCAAGACGGATTCCGCTTTCGCGACATAGTCGAGCGCTGAAGTTGGGCCCACATCGCGACCATCCAGCAAAGTGTGCAGGCGAACCTTGCGGATGCCTTGCAAATGAGCTTGTTTAATCATGGCGATCACAATATCGATGTGCGAGTGAACGTTCCCATCGGACAGCAGCCCTAACAAGTGCAGCGTTTGGTCTGCGCCAAGTGTTCCCGTCAAATCTTGCCATTGCTTCCCTTTGAACATCTCGCCCGAAGCAACCGCATTCTTTACTAACAACGCCCCTTGATCAAAGACTCGTCCCGCCCCGATCGCGTTGTGGCCAACTTCACTGTTTCCCATATCATCATCGGATGGCATTCCTACGGCGCGGCCGTGGGCTTTAAGTGTCGTGTAGATTGCGTTTTCCTTGAGCCAATCCAACGTCGGGGTGGAAGCCTTAGCAACCATGTCGCCGGCATCGCCCGCACCAATGCCAACGCCGTCCATAATGACCAGCATGACGGGGCCACGAGGACCGTTGAAAGAAGCGTTTTTCTGAAGCGGGTTCATGGTTACGTCGGTTTGCGATGGGAAGGGCTTGAAAAATTCGGTCGCTGTCATTGCATCTCGGACAACACAGTTTGTCGAGTGCTAACGGGCAAATTGAGAGTGATTTCGTGGTGGCTGGACTAGGTTTTATTTCTTGAGATCTTTCAGTTACCACACCCGTGCTCAAACGGATTAGTGGATTCGGGTAGATGGCGGCTTTCACGTAAAGGGTGCTAAAAAATCCGTCTACAAAATAATGGTGAATCCGTTGCTCGCCCAGCACCGGGACTGGCACAAAGGAAAGCAAATTGCGACAATACGTTCGCAAACTAAGCCCTAAAGATCAACTGCCTAACACTTACCCATTAGAGCCATGACCAAGCATATTCCATTAAAATTTGACTATTCCAATGCGCTAATCCCGGAGTATGGGATTTCAGAAGAGATGATCCAAGGCATTGCGGCGGAATTGACCGCCGCTCAACAAGAAGTCTTGAAAACTGACTTAGAGCTCTGGGGCAGCGGCGCGGCAGTGCCCAGCGAAAAACAACCGTTGGACGCTGGATTTCACGAGCTGCCGGAGCGGATTTTAGACGATTACCAAAGCGATCGCGAGAACAGCGAGCTTGGTCGAATTTTGAAAACCGCAACTCGATTGCGAGAGACCGTGGACAAAGTCGTGATCTTGGGCATCGGCGGATCGTACATGGGTGCTCGGGCACTGATGGAGTCTTGCTGCCAACCATACCACAACGAACTTCCACGTTCAGCTCGTGGGGGTCGGCCCCGAATTTACTTCGAAGGCAACAACGTCGACAACGACTGGTCGCAGGCGTTACTTCAGTTTTTGGAAGCAGACTCACAAGGCGAAGGCCCAGAAGGAAATTGGGGGATCGTTGTCATTAGTAAGAGCGGCGGTACGCTAGAAACCGCAGCCGCTTTCCGCCAGTTCTTAAGATCTCTCGAAAACAAAGTCGGCGCTGACCGTTTGCCTGAGTTCGTTGTGCCTGTCACCGGAGCCGAAGGCAAGCTCGCTAGTCTGGCCGATGCGATCGGCTGTAAGGAGCGTTTCGAAGTTCCCGATGGTGTTGGCGGGCGATTCTCCGTATTCAGTGCTGTTGGCTTATTGCCAGCAGCGATCATGGGCATCGATGTCGTTGCCATGCTTGAAGGCGCTGCAACTATGAACAGTCAGTTCCGTACCGCACCTTTGGGCAGCAATCCTGTTTTGGATTATGTTGCCGTCAATCACCTACTAGAAAAAGAGCGCGGCGTTAGTACGCGTGTGATGTCAGTTTGGACAAAATCACTCGAAGCGGTTGGGTTTTGGTACGACCAATTACTTGCCGAAAGTTTGGGCAAGGCAGAGCAGGGGGCTTTGCCACTAACTTGTGTCAACTCACGCGACTTGCACTCGCGGGCTCAACAGCACCAAGAAGGTGCTCGCGACAAAGTCATGAACAACATCGTGCTAGACCTTTGGCGACAAGACCCACTATCGATCGGCCATAGTGACAACAACGAAGATCTGTTAAATGAGCTTTCCGACAAAACACTGCCCGAAGTCATGGACGCTGCACTACGCGGAACCAATCTGGCTTACCAAGAAGATAAACGCCCGACGACCAACTTGCACTTGGCTGGCTCGAATGAATCAACCATCGGACAGCTGTTGCAAATGCTGATGCTGACCACCGTTGTCGAAGGTCGACTGATGGGAATCAATCCTTACGGACAACCTGGCGTCGAAAAGTACAAAAACTACATGAACCAGTTACTTCGCGAAGCGTAGCAAACACTAGAACCATGATAAGGCAAAAAAATGAGCATTGAACTAACTTGGCTGGGGCAT
>CAZHCH010000090.1:0-4133 GCA_964530985.1 uncultured Pirellulaceae bacterium
TGGACTTTTGCAAACCGTCTTCACTCTTAACCATCTCGACCACCGAACTCTATTTGAAATGTCATGTTGCGCCCTATTTCGGGTCTGCATGACAGGATATTTAACGTTTTGATTTTAACATGCTTGAACAAATTCTTTCGTCCATTTTGACTCCGCTTACGGTCGTCTACAATAGCCCGCCAACGTAGGGCAGGGGACAACGAAGATAATTCGTCAAAGAGCACATTACTTAAACAATTAAAGAAGATATTACCATGAAACTAACGAATCGCCGCGAATGATTTCGCTTTCATATCCAGAAGCTAAAGTAAGCGTAGATGCCAAACGTCAGTCCCAACACAATCATCGTCGTCACTACATCGATCCAACTCCAACTGTCTCGGACTTCTTGGCGATCGATTGAATCGTAAGTCAAACCGTGAATCTTTTCAGGGTCAGGGGCTGGAGTCATCCAAGACACCAACAGCACGATTACAACTACGACTCCAAACAACACTCCCGATGAATACAAAAAGTGAAAATCGGCGACGCTGGTCAGCCAGTCAGCTGTAGCGGCATCACCTTTTTGCCCACCATAGAACAGACTCAACGTTAGCTTTCCGATCCCCAACACAAACCCGATCGACAATCCCGCGATCGCTGCTGCATTGGTGGTGCGACGATAAAACAGCCCCAGCAAAAACACAGCTGTAATCGGTGGAGCCAAATACCCTTGAGCACTCTGAAGATAGTTATACAGTCCTTTGTTTTCCGCCAAACGGCTCATCACAGGAATCCACAACAATCCTAAACCTACAATCACCAATGTCGCAATACGCCCAACAGTGACCAACTGTTTCTCCGTGGATTCTGGTTTAAGCTTCTTGAAGATATCCAACGTAAACAATGAAGCGCTCGAATTGAACAAAGACGACAGCGAGCTCATCAACGCCGCCAACATCCCGCCCACTACCAAACCACGCAGGCCCGTCGGCAACAACTCTTGAACGAGCGTGGGAAAAACCTGATCCCCGTTGATCGTTTGATCTTCATTCAAAGGTATCTCAATGATGCCTTTACTATGTAGCGCCGCACCGATCATCCCAGGAACCAAAAAGATCATCACTGGCCAGATCTTCAAGAACCCACCCCAAATCGTTCCTCGCCTAGCTACTGTCAGGTTCTTTGCCGCCAAAGTACGTTGGACGATATATTGATCGGTACACCAATACCAAATCCCAATGATCGGTGACGCCATCAAAATCCCCAACCAAGGAAAATCGGGATCATCCATCGGCCTCCACAGCGCAAAACTCGTCACGTCTTGTGCCGCAAACGCCTGCAACTCGGACCAACCACCAAGCTTGTCCAATCCGATCCAAGTGATCAACGCGGACCCAATCAGCAAAATAAATGCTTGAGCCGTGTCGGTATACAATACCGCTCGCATGCCACCGAAAACCGTATACACTCCGGTCAGCACGACTGTCGAAAACGCCCCCACCCAAAATGCATTTTCAGGCGATCCAAACGTTGCTGGCAACAATGTCTTAAACACCAACGCGCCGGCATACACCGTGACCGAAACTTTCGTCAAAACGTATGCTGCCAAAGAGATGAGCGACAAAATCCAACGCGTCGTTGCCCCAAAACGTCGCTCTAGAAATTCCGGCATCGTTGACACGCCTGACCGGTAGTAGAAAGGCACAAACACCCATCCCAACATGATTAAGACCCACGCGTGCAGTTCCCAGTGAGCCATCCCAGTGCCCGATGTGGCACCAGCGCCAGCCAAACCGACAATGTGTTCCGATCCAATATTCGACGCAAACAACGAAGCGCCAATCGCAAACCAGCCTACGTTTCGGCCAGCCAAAAAGTAATCGTCAGATGATTCTTGTCGCTTCGAACTCCAATAGACGATGCCGACTAATATCGAAAAATAAACGGCGATAACGATCCAGTCGATAACCAACATTCGCGACGACTTTCCAAAAGAAAAACGACAATTTCAAATTACCAAGCCAAACGAGTATAACGTATCAAAAGAATCAGTTTCCCAACCGCTTAAGAAACATACGTGACCGCATCCAAAACTGCTTCTTTTCCTTGCCATCCAATGTTTCGACAGCTGCTTCTACCTTGGCAATACAATCCTTCGTCCCGACTTCCTTCAGCAAATCCAAGCCTATCAAGTACCGCCCAAAACTTGGTTCCGCAAAGAATTTCTCCAACACCTTGGCCTCTGTAAAGAAGTTCTTGCGACTCGTTTCAGTGCACGCTTTTTTAAACGCTGATCGAAAAAAGAAATCGCTCATCATCGAATCAAATTCGTCTCCTAAGTCTTTATCGCGGACCATCAATTCGGCGTAGGCTACAGCCGCCACTTTTTTGTCCGCAGTTTCGGCGATTGACAACATCGTTGCAGCATCAGGACTTAACTTAATAAAGGCGATGTCGATGCGATTCCTCATCTGCCCCTCAAGACCGTCACGCTTCTCCTGAATCGCTGCTGAAAGACTTTTCAATTCCGAATCACCAAGTTTGGCAGGCTGCAACGTTTCAAGTTCTTTTGCGACTCCTTGCCAGTCTGTCCGAGACTGAGCCTTTCGAATTCTATCCTGCAGCGGCAAAGGTTTCGTCGGTTCAACCTTTTCTGATACCGCGGCTTGGGTTTTCCACTGACCAGCCTGATGAGTTTCGAGGATCCCGGCTAACTTTTCGTCAAACTTTTTCCGTTGCTGACTTTTTTTCGGTTTCGCGACGCGCGCTGGCTTATCGTCTTCGACTGGTTTCGAGCGAATTTTATGAGGGGACGATTCCTTGGCGGTTTTAGGCGCTGATTGATGCGGCTTGCTCTTCATCAGCATCGGTTCGATATCCCCTTTGGCTAAAAACGAGACATGGCCATCTGCGTAGCCCACCTTAAGAGTTCGGTCGACTTTACCCTTGTTCAGTTGATAAAGTACAACGGTTCGGCTTGAGTTCGACTTATATTTAGGGGCGACGTATAGATAGCCAGGGTTGTCCTCGGTGACTGGATTCACCATCAGTTGGTCAAAATCCTGTACTTGATCTTTAACTTCGTCGAGTGATGCTGGCCATTGTTCATTGTTTTCTGCCACGTGTTCAAACAAGGCAGTTTGAAGTTTGTGAATATTCTGTCGGCTAGTTTCCTTACGAGATGCCAACAGGGCCGATTCGGTCATTCTTAAACAAGAGGCGTTCGGCAATATTAAGAGCGGCAGTATTAGGAAAAAAAGCAAGTAAAGACGGGTTTTCAAGCAAGTCTTTTTCATCGCAAGCAACTCCTAAACACCGGCAGACAAGAGAGAGTGCTCTAGTATATCGTGGTTGCTCACCTTTTGAAGCGATCTGCGTTGCTATATCGACACAAGAAACACACCGACCGTGCCACAAATAGCGCCTATTCGATTAGTCAGCTTCGCTGATGAAATTAGAACGCCCACCAATCAGAAAACCACTACTGACCTGGAAGCCCAGATACTTGGAGTTGATTATCAATCTTATAGATCCCCGGCTGCAATCGCAATTGCCGAATCAACCGATCCGCGTCAGTCTGACTATTGACAATGCCAACTACTGTCGCGGTTTTATTTTCCACAGAAACCTGATAACGACCCACCAAAGACTGAGCCGTTGGCTGCCTAGCAAGGTTGTTGTAGAAATTGCCCTCAATAACCTGCGGGGCAATCACAGGTGCGGCAAACGCTGGTCGCAATCGGGTTCGCAGACTACGCCTAATAACAGAGCCACCATTGGTTCCGCCGAAACCACTAGCTCCTCCTCCTAGACTAGCTCCTCCTACACCACCGCCCCCAGATCCACCGGGCACACTCGACATACTATTATCGTTCACCCCACCACCAAAGGTTGCGCCTTCAGCCAGCGTACCAAAGGTTTGTGAGGCTGCCCCAACAAAGTTATTTTCCGCAACGCCGGGAGCTGTTGCCCCAACAAATCCTTGATTTCGATTGTCCTCGCCTTGGCCACCCAAGTCGAGTGACGCGGCGCCATCAATATCAACCGCGTCACTGCCATCACCTGCTGTCGTTGCGCCGCCACCGCCACCAAAAAAATTGTCGTTGCCCCCACCGTCGTCAGTTGGAAGAGGAGGCGGAAGGACGGGCGGA
>CAZHCH010000090.1:4233-12734 GCA_964530985.1 uncultured Pirellulaceae bacterium
GGCGGAAGGACGGGCGGAGCTGACGTATCGTCCTGCGCTTGTACTTGAGCCGACCATAATAAAATCACCATGCCGAAGACCAACAGATAGCAATAGTGTCCGAGAAAACAATTTAACTTTGCAGGAATCATAGAATTCAATCGCTCTCGATTTTAACTAGGCGGTTTTTCCGCCGAAACAAAGTTAGCCGTCCTCCTCTATTCAGTGAGCGGCCAATCAAAATAAAATAGTTCGTGTCTACTTATTTTTCGACAAATCACCTGCGAAAAACTGCTAGGAAGCTCGACAATCGCCAAATCAACTCCAACGGAACCCAGTCAACGCGAATAATCCGCATTACTTTTCTAGTTTAATGTTACAAAAACAACTCCTGAAAGTCAAAAATGCGAAACCGACATAGGCAAATTAGAGTTTGACTACCTATGGCAGACGTAAACACACGAATTCAAATTTCTACCTCCGTAAGCTCACAATCAATGATCTCGATTTCTAAACTCTCCTTAGCCTTCGTCGTTTTAGTTGTATCGCTACCTAGCAGTTCGGTCTTTGCGACCCCGCAGGCCGAATCCATCCCTGAACGCCCCAAAACCGAATTGCTCTTACCCGAAACAACCGTGGCACTGCTGCAACTGCCTAATTTTCAAGATGCAATTGAAAAATTAAACCAAACGGGCATAGGAAAAATGATGGCTGACGAAGGTGTAACGCCAATAATCGACAGTTTCTGGGACATGGCTGAATCTGCTTTCGATAGTAAAAAAGACAATCTCGATCTCGAATTCTCGGACCTAGCGTCACTTCCAGACGGGGAAGTTACAGTTGCCGTGATTGCACCTCGTCGCAAAAGACCTGTGTACCTGTTCATCATGGAGCTGAGCAACGAAAATGGAAAAATGGACCAAGCTATGGAGTCTGGTCGAGAATTCCTTACCGACAAAGGTTTAATCAACGAAAGCGAAGTTGAATCAGACAACCTCGCCAACCAAGACGGATTTAAACTGGAAGCTTTCACGGTAGATGACAGAGACATTTCATTTTTCCGGCACGAAAATACATTGATCGCCTGCACCTCCGCAACCGAACTCAACGACCTAATCGAACGCTGGATGGGACGTGAGGTCGAAAAAACTCGTCCACTTTCAGCTAATCGGAAATTCGCCACCATCATGAAACGATGTGCTGGCACCAACGATCTTGACCCTGAGTTTCGTTTCTTCTTCGATCCGATCGCAGCAGCAAAGGGCTTTACACGAATTAACCCAACGGCCCAAGTTGTAATCAGCACGTTGCCAATGTTAGGGCTGGACAGCCTATCAGCCATCGGTGCGACGGCATTCCTTGACGAAGAAGACTACGAATCGGTCATGCACGGTCACATGTTGCTTACGAACCCGCGACGTGGAATCATTTCCATGCTGGCTTTCAAACCTACTGACTACGACCCCGAACCGTTTATACCTCAGAGCGTCGCCAGTCATAGTATGGTAAGAATAGACGCCCCCAAAGCCTTTGCAGAACTCACTAAGATCGTTGACACATTCTTGGAACCAGGCGCGTTTGAAGGCATCGTTGAAAAGAACGTCAACCAAGAACTTGGGATGAATTTAAACGATGACATTATCGACACGATCGATGGTCGCATCTCATGGTTTGAATGGATCGACGAATCGCCGGCGATCAAAAGCGCGAAAACGGGACTCGTATTTCGCCTTAAAGACACAGAAAAGTTCGAACAACTATTGGACGAGCTAATGAATAAAATAAACAAAGATCAAACTGGGAAAGACGGCGATGAAAATGCGACACTGCCAGTCGAAAAACGTGTCTACCGTGAGATCACAATTTACGCGGAACCTCAAGCCAAAATCGACAATAGGAGTATGCGAATTAATCGCCGAAGGAACCGAAACCGAAACAATCAGAATAACCGAGCCGGGCAGTCGGATACTGAAAACAGCCCGAACTTAAAATCTGAAACACCTCAGATAGCAATCCTGGATGATTGCCTAGTGATCTCACTGAATTCGAGCAATCTAATGAAAACGATGATCGACAGATATCTAGGCGATGGTGAAACGCTTGTCGACACTGAAAGTTACGATCGGATCGTCGACGAGTCACAACGGCTACTGAACAACGAACTTCCGATCGCTAGTATCTACAGCGACCCCAAACGTCAATTAAAACGGCTGCTTAAGTTCGTCGAATCGAGCGTTGCTAGTGAAATCGAGCCAGACGAAAGAAACGTTGGCGACGTCCAAAGCCGTTTGGCCGAAAACACGCTACCCGAAGTCGAGCAACTGGATAAGTACTTTACTCCTTCAGGAGGCTTTGTCACCGATGATGACACTGGTCTTCACATGCTGTTCTTCAGTTTGAAACAAGATCAAGAGTAGATTGCCGGCAACCACAAGGGTAAAAAATGGCTCAGGTACGGCTGTCGTTGAGGATAAAACGACAGCTGACACCAAAGCCGTGCAAACGTCTTGCTTAAAAAAGCAGGACTATTTTTTCATCAATTGCTTTTGCAAACTGATCGCATACTCACTCAACTTTGCATCGTTATCTGGGAACACAAACCTGTCAAAGGATTTTCCATTGGATTTCATTTCCGTATTGATCTTCGACAACAACTCTTTTTGTCTCGGACTCAAAAATTCAAAAATCTTTTGTCGCTCTGAACTCCTGATATAGCTGTTCAGCTTTGTCGATTGAAATGTCGTCAGTGGCAAACTTCGCACACCTGCAATCGAGCGCAACTGATATTTCTGTTCCGACTGACCGGCCTTTCTTGCACCACCAGGAAACTCGACCGCCCTATTGCCAACCAGCGACTGAGCCGTTCGGAGTTGAGAATCCGAATGAGTAAAAACTTTCGTCGCACATTGCATCGACTGAGCCGTCTCGACCAACTTCGAATACTCCACCACATTGGGATCATAATTTAACTGAACAACCTCTAAGCCCCCCGTCCAGCCAGCAGTCGTGCTCATGACTCCATCGATTGCCCCCAACCGAGCCTCACCAGTCCAATAGCAAGACATCGCGAATGTCGCAGTCTCCAAACCACTACGATCAATCGCCAAATTACTCAAGTACGACGGAGTTTCACGCTTCGCAGCCTTCAACGTGGCTGCCATTCGTGCCGCCATCGGACCTACGGCCCACACGCCGGACTTTCGCGGAATCAAGTCACTGCCGCTGCCATTCAAGAAACGAACGATCGGATTATTCCACGATGGCTCATTGAATTTTTTCAACAATGCGGAATCACTTGTTTTGTTGTTATAAACCAAAACTGGGACAAACAGGTCTTCGATTGCTTCGACCATTAATGGGTGAGATAGGACGGACCGTCCATAATTTTGGCAAGTACCTCAGCCTGGCACTTCTTGAAACTGTACAAACAAAGGTTTGCCAGTTTGCGTCGATAGCTTTTTCGCCGCTTCCAAATCACGGCCCCAATTAACTTGCCCCAGCTCTACTGGAGACTGCCCGTTCAACGAGCTACTTTGAAAAAACGCCGCTGCCAGCATCAACGTTGCAAACATTACACCAATTGTCTTGTTCATCTTCGCTTTCTATATGATTTGTACCGACTCGATTCCAGTATTCAGATTGACGCGATAACCGCCAATCGCTTACTAAGGAAGTCATCGTTTAAACCAATTTTCAACGTAATGAACTGGATTCGCGTTGCCTAAACAGGAACAACCTACGAATAATCAACCAGACTAAACACCGGATACTTTACAAGCTTTTTCGCACCGTCTAAAAACGCCAAGTGAATTAAGAACGCGCACCCGACGACTTCTGCACCGACTTCTTCAATCATCTCGCAACAAGCCGACACGGTTCCACCAGTGGCCAGAAGGTCGTCGATCACCAATACTTTTTGACCAGGTTTGACCGCATCAACGTGCATTTCCAGCGTGTCAGTTCCATATTCCAGATCGTAAGTGTACGACTTTTTTTCATAGGGCAATTTCCCTGGCTTACGAATCGGCACCATGCCAATCCCAAGTTTTATCGCCAACGGAACTGCAAACAAAAACCCTCTCGCCTCAGCTGCCGCGATTACATCAATTTCCTGATCGGCGTAATTGGCGACGAACTGATCGATGCATGCCTCCAAAGCCGCAGGGTTAGCCAGCAGCGGAGTGATGTCTTTAAACATGATCCCCGGCTTCGGGAAATCAGCCACGTCGCGAATAAAATCAGCCAAGTTGACGGTAGGTGAGGTGGTCATAAAATTTGAGCGTTGTTAGGGAAATTGAGCCAATACAATCAAAGTGCGCCAGAATTATAAATCACTCGATAAATAGTGGCTATGGGGACAGACCTCGGTGAATGCGACTACTTGCAGACGTCAAAGTCAGCCTCAGCATACGACAAAAACCAATTGAAACAACATCGCTAACATCCGCTCATCAATACCAAATTTGAAATCGTTTTCTTATGTCCATTCACGGTTTAAAAACACAACAAGAAAAACGCCACCTCACTTTTTACTTAACTAGCCTCTAAACAGCAAAGCCACCTATGCTTTCTTGGTTCACAGAAGACGCCACCTTACCTTTCTTCGCCGGTATCGTTCTGGCTATCGTGTTTTTGTTCTTCTTCTTAAAGTCTCGTGAAAAAACCATGTTGTACATTGCGATCGTCATCGCGATGCTGGCTGGTGGCATCTATACCTGCGAGCAAATGATTGTGACCGATCGAGAAGCCATCGTCGCGATCGTGAGTGATTTAGCGTCGCAAGTGAAAAACAATCATGTCCCCGGTGTTGTCAAACACATCAGCCCCAAACACCAAAAAACGATCGACCGAGCCCGCGCTGAAATGCCGAAGTACGAGTTCAGTGGGTGCAATCTATCAGGCATCACCGAATTCAAAGATGACGAAAAAAATCCGAACGCAAAAATAATTTCGTTCGTCGCTAACTTTCGAGCCAGCATCAGACCACAGAAGACAATGATTCCAGGCCAAGAAAAAGTCACATTGACGTTCGAAAAAGACGTTACCGACCAATGGAAAGTCATTGACTACGATCACAGTAATCCGCGTAGAAACCTGCGACCGTAAACGGACAAGCCGGTGACCATGTCGTTCATCAATTGTCCGACTTTTTGTTACCTTCGCCGGCAGACTCCTAAATCTTCATCACGCGACGGCGTTCTTCGATTTCGTCAAGCTGGTACAACTTGCCTTGTCCACTGCCGGGGCAATCTTCACAGGTCTCCGCCCAAGCTTCGGGGGATTTAAGGTTGCTGTCCCAGAACGGCCAAGTACGACATTGACGCGGTCGCAAATCGTACACTTCGCAATGCCGAGTATCGTGGTCAAAGAACACGCAGTCACCGTTACTGAATTCTTTTAGCGAACGACGAGCACCAATCTTCCGAGTGTAGTGGTCTTCGAACTCTTCCGTGCTCAATCCAACTCTCACTGCCATCGCATCAATTTCTGCTTGATTGACCCACACGTACCCCGGCGAACCCGTGCAGCAATCACCGCAACCAGAACAAGAAAATTGTAGACCGTCTTTGTACCAAAGTTCTTTGTCAGTGCTCATGATTTAAGTAGATGGGGTTGTGGTTGATGTACTAGGCAATACCAACTTCTTTCGGTCTCCAAACCGAAAGCAACTTGGCTTTGAATGGCTTACGAATGGAGATCCAATCCTTGTCTCCCAAATCAAACCGAGCAATCGCAGCGGTCGGCATCCGCTCATGAGTTTTGGCTAATCGATATATCAGTTCTTCCAAACCTGGATTGTGTCCCACCATCATCAAACGCTCAACATTCTCACCATCAAACCGCTCCAATGTTTCTAGGTACTCCTCCGCCGGGGCATGGTAAAGATACTTAACGTACTGCACGTCCGCATCGACAACGCCCGCCGCTTCAGCCACCAGTTCGGTTGTCAGGGCCGCTCGATTAGCCGAACTACTAATAATCTTGTCCGGCACCGCGTCTTGATCGACCAAGTACTGCCCCATCTGCGGAGCCACCCGTCGTCCTCGATCGTTTAACCCTCGTTCAAAATCAGTCTGGCCTAGATCTTTCCATGACGATTTTGCGTGCCGCATGATCAATAATTGTTTACCCATGACTTCCGTTTCGATTTAATCTAAGCCGTATGTGAGTCACTCGTGGCGACCCGCAGGCTGTTCAATTTATCATTAATCGCCGCAACTAGCGAACCGTCCAACCGTCGACCACCGTACCCGGTTTTTCAAAACCCCGCTTGGCAAAACCAATCGCCAGCCACCGGCTATCCTTGCCCGAATAAGCCGCCGACGTAATTCTGGCCGCCGCCTTACCGTCAACCTCCAACTTGGATCCCACCTCGGGTTCTACAACTTTCGGGCAAACAAACCCCCGCAAAATCCAGTTGACTCGACCGAGCGCGTCCAACCGGGCAACCGTTTCTTGACCCAGATAACAGCCCTTATTGAACGAGATTGATTTGTCGTCGCGATCAAGTTCCTGAGGCAAATTATCGACCGTGACTTCAATGCCATTCCACGGCGTGACTGACTGGACTCGTCGCACCAGCAGCGCCTCTGCACCGCAAGCTTGAATTTGCTTTGCCGCCAATGATGCTTCAATCGCTTCGGCGTCCGCACCAAGCGCCACTAATAACCAACCGTCTCCGGCGATTTCAGCCGGAGCCACCGTCAAATTGCTCGACCCCACTTCCGACAACCGATCACCGGCTTGCGATCCAGAAACAAACCAAACCGACAACTCGCCCGACCGATCCGACAACTCCACATCTTCACGAATCAAGTACATGTCCAGATGAGCAATCACGTCCGGGGCAGTGGAGGCCAGATTGAACACCAACAACAACCGATCCTCGGTCGCTAACACGTTGGCAAAGCACAAGCTCTTACCTTTTCCGTTCAGGATAAACGCTTCGGTTTGATCACCGGGTTTCAACTGTTTAATATCGGCGGTGCAAAAGCTATGCAAAAACTTTTGACGATCCTCACCGGTCAACTGGATCACCCCGTGATCAGCCAACCGTACAAAACCGGCTTCGTTTTCTAGGCAATCAATCTCGCCCTGAATTGAGTCCATCATTGAGTTCTATTCTGGTTGACTCGCAACCGGCAACTGACATTTGTGTGCATCGCGAATCACCAAGCCGGTGCTAACTGCTTCGGCGATACGATTAACTTGCTTCAACGAATCAAGCGGCGCCAACCCAAGGTCCTCGACAACCGAAGGAGCCAATCGACTTTGAAGAAAAACCGACCTTGATTCGACCACACTGGCTAACGCCTGAAGTTCTTCAGTTGTCTTGCCAGTCGGTCCGTCTTCAAACTGAGCCTGCAAAGCTTTGGCGATCTGGCGATTTGGTTTTTTCTTTACTTCGGTCAACACAACAATCGGTCCGTCGTCAACCATAACTCGGTCAGCTAATAAAACCGCTGCAACAATGTCGTCCCAAGTCTGCCGATCACCTTCAGATTCAATCGACGCCACTACCATCTCAGCTTCGCCCACGTAGTCAAAACTCCAGTTTCGATTAGCCGTTTCCCTCGCTTTGGCGGCCACTCGAGTACGTTCTCCGCAGAACACCTGTGATAGTTTACCACCGGGACCATCAACCAGCTGAACGACAAAAAACACCCCCAAAGTATCGTTAGCGAGCGCGACTTCCAACCGCTTTGCCAAACCCGAAACCTCCGCCGACGCCAATCGCTCTTGCGCGGCCACTCCACTAAAACAAGGGTAAATACCATCGATTTGCCGGTTGCCATCGCCAGGCAACGCTGCGACGACAGGGATCACAACATCCGATTCAACCAACAAACGATTAGCATAAACAGGATCGCCAGCTTCGTTGGCAGCCAAATAAGCCAAGCCAGCTACGTTGCTTGGGTCATGGACTTGGCACTGGATGGTATTAAAGCCAAACTTCAGTGGAAACATCAACGGCGGCTGTTCATCCTTGGTTTCGGGTGGCAATTGATAGTCTGCCGGTTGCGCACCCAACGCCCGCGCAGTGGCTTCACTGATCACGACCGAGATATCAGCGGGCGAAACATTAGATTCTTCAAACTGCGCTATCAACGATTCCAGAACCTCGCGTGGCCCTACGAGATCATCTTGCAGTACGATCGCAACCGAATCCCCGGCAAACACGGATTCGGTAAACGCCGGGTACATGATCGGATCTTTAAAAGCCGATCGAAGCTCAGCCTGCAAATCGAATTCAACCTGATCATCCGATTCAGCCTGCGGCGAAACAAATTTGGCTTGGAATTCGGAATCGGCGAGTAGTTCGTTGATCATGGTTGCCAATCGACTCTACAACAAGTTCCGCAAAACAGTTTGCAGGATGCCACCGTTACGGTAGTAATCCATTTCTACAGCCGTATCGATGCGAACGTTCGCGTCAAATTCGACCTTGCTACCATCGGTTTTAGTTGCAACCACTTTGATCGCACTACGTGGTTGCAGGTCGTCCGACAAAGAATCAATAT
>CAZHCH010000091.1:0-12565 GCA_964530985.1 uncultured Pirellulaceae bacterium
CAGTGTCAAACCAAACGACATGTTCTTGTAAACCGACATGTTCGGATACAAGGCAAAGTTCTGAAACACCATAGCGATGTCTCGATCTTTTGGCAGCACGTTATTGACACAACGCGAACCGATCCAAACCTCACCATTAGTGATCTGCTCCAGCCCGGCAATAAGCCTTAATGTTGTGCTTTTACCGCAACCGCTGGGGCCTACCAAAACTAAAAACTCGTGATCGTCTATCTTTAACGTCAAATCATTGACGGCAGCAAACTCCTTTGAAAATCGTTTTGACACGCTTTTCAAATTTATCGATGCCATGGCATTTTTAGTCGTTTACGGACATCCAAACCAATTCAACTGGCATCTATCTAAAAAAACTGCTCCCTAGTAGGCTCGCATTCGAACTCACCGGAAGCTGCCATTTTGGAATTCACCAAAAGATAGGCCGTAAAGGATACCCATTAGGCGATCCTCCGTCAACGGAAGTCTCGATGCCGGTCCGCTTTTCGGCGGATTTTTCGCAGGTTATTCGGTCGTATGGTCGGTTTTAAAGGATCGCTCACCAAAACGGGGTGTCTACGATTCATCTTGGCCCATTTTCTCTAGACTTCTATACTCCATCACTTGGGCCGGGGCAGGCAATCGCCGAACCACCAGAGGAACGCTAGGGCACAAATAGCCCCGGGGATTCCAGCGCGACGTGGGCTGCGCCAGTGTCTAAATAAACTAACGACTAACTAACTTGGTGAATCTGATGGCTTCTCGAATCCAACGTCAACTTTCAACAACTCTTGAAGGGGCTCGCGTATTCCGAACTGCGCTGCAAGCCCTTGCGATTGGCGTGCTGGTGGTGAATCCAATTACAGCCCAGTCCAGCAGTCAAGATACTGTCGGCCGAGCGAATCCGTCGCCATGGCGTCCAGCGTTTGGACCGGTGAACAAGTCTGCGATTCAGACACCGGCTACAGAGACTCCTTCAGCGAGAAACACCAATCCAAACGGGTCGATCCTCAGCCAGCCTCGGCCAAATGTAGGTGCTGGTAGTGGTACGCGGGCCAATGGTAGCAGTACACGGGCGACTGGCAGCGGCACTCGAATCGCCCCGCCTAACCGAGCTGCTGCAGTGAAACCGGGCGTCACTCGAGTTAGCCGAACGATGAGCCAACTGCCGAACAAAGCAGGCCAAGTCTGGCGAGAGTACGACATCTCGCCTTACACCACGCAGATCACGTCCTCTGATCAGCCAGAAAAAGCAGTCCTCGACTGGGTGCTCCGTGAAACCGGCACCGAAATGTGGTTCACCCAACCGATGGGGGTTTTAAACGTCCAAAAAAACAAGCTTAACGTCTACCACACTCCCGAGATTCAAGGGGTCGTCAAAGGGATTGTTGATCGTTTGGTTCGCACCAAAGGGCAAGTTCAAACTGTCGACGTGAACTTGGTCACCATTGCCAAGCCCAACTGGCGGTCTCAGGCTTATACTATGCTGCAGCCTATCGAGGTTAAATCGCCGGGTGTCGAAGCGTGGTTGGTTTCAAAGGAAAACGCGGCGATTTTGATGGGGCAGCTGAGCCGTCGATCGGATTTTAAGCAACATAGTTCGGGGCGTTTGACTAATCACGACGGACAATCGTTCAGTTTAGATAAGACTCGCCCGCTTCAATTTGTGCGAAGTTTGCGTTGGACGCCCAGTCAAGCACCCGGTTATCAGCCACTAATGACGACCGTCAATGAAGGTTACAAGCTGCAGTTGAGTTGCTTGACGACCGTTGATAATGCTTCGATCGAAGCCATGATCAAGTGCGACGTTGATCAAGTCGAAAAGCTAGAAGACGTTTCGGTTGCGGTACCGGCAGGCCCCGGCGGCACGCAGCAAAAAGTACAGCTGCAAGTGCCCCAAATGGTCAGTTGGCGACTGCAAGAGCGCTTCCGTTGGCCCAGCGACGAAGTCCTCGTGCTCAGCTGCGGTGTGGTAGCGACCCCGGATCCCGACGCGAAAAACGGAGGCCTTAGGTTGCCAGGTACCGGCGGGGCCAAACGAGCCGATGCGTTGTTGTTTATCGACTATCGCGGACCAGCTACCGGAGCGACCATTGCCACGGTGCCCAGCCGGCCGAGTTTTGACAGAACCGCCGATAATCGCATGGGACGAATTAGCAATTAGCCTCGACGCATTGTTTTAGACTTCTAGAATAGATAGCCCGTCACCAACAGTAGGTTGATGAGATGTACGTACCATACAGGCGATCGTCTCAGTTTCGCGCACACACACGACCCCACTTTTAACAAGCCGAATCTTAAATGAGTTCTTCAGACCGTCGCGTAGTTATCACAGGTGTTGGCCTTATTAGCCCTCTTGGGCATACGGCAACCGATCTTTGGCAGTCGCTTTCGACTGGCAAGAGTGGTGTGGATGTGATCGATGCGATTCCGACTGATCACTTCCCGACGGATATCGGTGGTCAGTGTTCGCAGTTTACTGGCGCCGCAGACGATTTTGGTGAATTAGACAAACAGCTCAAGCGACAGATCAAACGAGCACTTAAGTTGATGTGCCGCGATATCAAATTGGGGGTGGCAGCGGCTCAACTGGCTATTGCCGACGCTGGCCTAGTCGAAGGCAACTACGAACCGGCTCGGACAGGCACCGTTTTTGGCAGTGACTACATCATTACCTCGCCAGAAGACTATGCCAGCGGAATCAAAAATTGCTTTGACGAAAACAGAAACTTTGACTTTAACAACTGGCCCGAAAAAGGCCTGACATCGGTCGAGCCACTTTGGTTGCTTAAGTACTTGCCCAACATGCCAGCTAGTCACGTTGCGATCTTCAATGATTTGCAAGGACCAAGTAACTCAATCACCGTTCGCGAAGCTTCGGCCAACTTGGCCGTCGCTGAAGCAGCCACCATCATCCAGCGAGGCAGTGCCGATCGAATGATCGCTGGTGCAACGGGTTCACGAATTCATCCGCTGCGCACCGTTCACTTAGTTCTGCAAGAGCAACTGGCTGATCGAAATAGTGAAGCCGCTGGCGGTGATCCCGCCAAGGCCTGTCGTCCATTCGACACCGGTCGAAACGGAATGGTGCTTGGCGAAGGTGCTGCGGTGCTGATTTTGGAAGAGCTCTCGGTTGCGCAAGAGCGCGGCGCGAAGATTCTGGGTGAAGTCGCTGGTTATGGGTCGTCCGCAGTTGCTGACACAAACGGTGCGGCTGACTATCAAACGGCATTCAAAAACGTAATGTTGGGTGCTTTGGAAACTTCCGGCATGCAAGTTACCGACATCGGTCACGTTCATGCTCATGGGCTCAGTTCCCCTCGAGTTGACCGCGAAGAGGCGGCTGCGATCAAGGAAGTGATGGGCGATTGCCCGGTCACAGCTGCCAAGAGCTACATGGGCAACTTGGGCTGTGGTAGCGGAATGGTCGAGATCATTTCGAGCTTAATGGCGATGCAGAACGATTCGTTGTTCCCAATTATGAACTGTGAAAATTTGGACGCCGACTGCCCGATCAATGCGGTCACTCAAGCCGGCGTTTCGCCGGGTGACAGCTTTGTGAATTTGAACATCACGCCGCAAGGCCAATCCAGTAGCGTGTTGATAAAGAAATTTGCTTAGGTGGTGGATGCATTTAGCTCGTGTTTTTTCACGTCGAGCTTTGTGTTTTGGTTTGTTTAAAACAGAGCGGGTTTATTGATGCATAAACATGAAACGTTCGCAGAATTTTGGCCGTATTATCTTCAGGAACATAGCCAAGCATCGACGCGCGGGTGGCATTACTTTGGCACTCTGTTGGCAATCCTAGTTTTGGTGGCGATTGTTATTTCTCAAAAATGGATACTCTTGCCACTGTCTTTAGTGTGCGGGTATTTGTTTTCTTGGTTGAGCCATTGTTGGGTAGAACGCAATAAGCCCGCGACATTCACGTATCCGCTTTGGTCGATCATGGCTGATTTTAAAATGTTGTTATATTTCCTGACCGGGAAAATGGGCCGGGAGCTCGAACGAGTAGGTGTGAATTCAGACATTGATCAAAGCTAATGTCGGTCGCTTGTTTGGTATTCTAGGCGGCTAACTCATCGGCTAGATTATCTCTCAGGCGTTATGGTGATCGATACAACTTTGACCACGCCCTTCTTCGCGATTGACTTGCACGACAATTGGAATTCAATTTTTCCTGCGGGAAGATCGAGTGAACCGGCGTTGATTTTTTTCCAAGCTTTCGGCCCACCGGTTGATGGAACTTTAAAGGGGTACTTCGCGTCGCCAGCTGAAATTATGAATTCAGCTCCTGGGGCTAGTTTGTGGGCGGCGAGTTCGATTTGCACTTCGTACTTGCCTGCCGTTTCCACCTGAAGCGGGAATGTTGCTTTGGAATTCGCTTTCCACGAATCGATGTTGGAGCGACTAAACATTTCGTTGTCGTGATACTTCGCGTTTTTCACGGTTGCATCAGTGGGTTCTAGAGTGAACGATCCGTCGGTTGCCGCATGGATTCGGAATGGCGCAACTGTGGGAGTTTGATTGAAATCCAGTGCAATGACGGTCGCCGCAGGATGCACTGGTTTGGTTGGCAATCCGGTCATTCGGATGCCACCGCGAACTTGGGAGAGTTGTTTTGTTTCAATGGCAGGTCCACCCAAGACTGAGCCTTTGACTGGCGTGATATTAAGACCCGGCAGGAACAGTTCGCCGCTTTCAGGCCATTTGAAAACGTGAAGGTACAAACGGTAACTGTTGTCGCCCATCACTTTCGCTGTGGCACGACCCCAGGGAAGCCGAGTAAACGGGCTGGCCTGCGTGCTGTAGATCGCTTCTCCATTGATCTGCATCCAATCGCCGATCGCCGTGAAACGCTCGACCGATTTCGGATCGACAGAACCATCAGGACGAGGGCCGATGTTCAGTAGGTAGTTTCCGCCTTTGCTAACCGCATCGATCAGACGGTGAATCAACTGTTCCGAAGATTTGAAATTCGTAGCTGATTTACTCCAACCCCACGTGATGTTGAGCGTGTCGCAAGTTTCCCAGTCGATTCCTTCGATACCTGTTGCTGGAATGTGTTGTTCGGGGGTGGAGAAGTCACCGAACCAATACTGCTTTTGGTCACTTCGCTGCTCTTTGGTGTTTTTCCAAAGGCGATTGTTGATCAGTACATTCGGTTGATTTTTACGCACTAGGTCGACCAGTTTTTTTGCTTGCCAAGCTTCGCCTTGAAAGGGGCCTTTGGAATAGTCCAGCCATAGGACATCGACGTTGCCGTAGCGTCCGTCAGTGATTTCATTGACTTGGGCGTGCAGGTAGTCGATGTATCGCGGTAACTCGCGGTCGTCCATTGAAAGTCCGGATACATTAATCGCCCCCTTGCCAGCGGGTGCATGAGGGTGGTGCCAGTCCCATAGCGAGTGGTACGTTCCGACTTTCAGTCCTTCAGCGCGAATCGCGTTGACGATTTCCTGATGCAAGTCACGGCCGGTAAAGTCCTTTGCATCGAATTCTGTTTGGGCCGAATCATGCAGCGCAAAACCTTCGTGGTGTTTGTTGGTGAACACGATGTACTTCGCACCAGCCTGTTTGGCCAGTTTCGCCCACTCAGCCGCAAAATTAGGGGACGGCTTAAATTTCGGCCGCATGGTGTTTTCGTAGGTGTCCGCTTTCACGTTTGCCTTGCGCTGAATCCACTCGGCGCCGCGGTTAAATTTCCGATCGCCCCATTCGCCTTCGGTCGAAGAATACAGCCCCCAATGAACGAACATTCCAAAGCGAGCTTCTTTCCACCATGCCATGCGAGCTTTTTGATCGGCAGGCGATTCTGTGTTTAGGATGAAGTTTTCATTTTCGGTTTGCCCTGTGGCGGACCCGAGGGCGATCAGCATTGCAAGGCAGGCTGCGGCAGTCAAAATTACTTTCTTCACGGTGGTCTTTCCAAAAGGCAGGGCTTCGTTTGGCTGGATAGAACAGCGGTAGCCAAGATGTCGATTCTAATCATTGTGAATTCGACTGGTAATACCCGAAAGTGGGGCCATCATTTGTTCAGCCACTAAATTTTTGGAAGAGCTATCCAGCTAGAATGGTTTGAGTACCCTTTGGGGCGTCGGTGAACTAGAATCTGAAGTGAGCAAATCGTCGGTGGAAGGCGATTGTCTGTCGTCAAGGTGTTTTCTTGACGGCGTTTATTTTTCAAAATCAGGAATGCAAAATTGGCTCGAGTTGTATTAGCGATGTCAGGCGGCGTTGATTCTAGCGTCGCTGCGCACCTGTTGCTTGAACAAGGCCACGAGGTGATCGGTGTCTTTATGCGCCATGGCGAAAAAGCGATCACTGCATGCTCTATAGATGGCCAGTTGGATTCATCGCCGTTGTTGCCAGTGTTGAACAATCGGGCGGACCATAAACAAGGTTGCTGTAGTGCTTCGGATGCCGAAGATGGGCGGCGTGTGGCCGAGCGATTGGGGATTTCGTTTTACGCGTTGAACCTAGAAGAAGAGTTCCGTGATATCATCGATTACTTTGTCGATGAGTACACCGTTGGTCGTACGCCAAACCCCTGTGTGATGTGTAACAATCGGATCAAGTTCGGCAAACTGTTTGATTACGCTGATTCCGTTGATGCCGAATTTTTAGCCACCGGCCATTATGCTCAGCTGCTGCGTGAGGATGGGCAGTTGCGTTTGACTCGTGGTGTGGACGCTGGCAAAGATCAATCGTACGTGTTGTTTGGGATCAAGCAAAAGTTCTTGCAGCGAATGTTGTTGCCAGTGGGTGGTTATGACAAACCAACCATTCGTCAAATCGCAGGGACACTGGGGTTGAATGTTGCTGAGAAAAAGGACAGCCAAGAGATTTGTTTTGTGACGTCTGGTAAGCACGATGAATTCGTCCGTCAGCGGCGCGGTGATGAGCTGGCCAGCGATGGTGCTGGTGAACTGGCCGGTGAGATTGTGACGACGGATGGGACAGTGGTCGGTCAGCATCCAGGGATCGAGCGATTCACGATCGGCCAGCGTAAGGGTCTGGGTGTGGCGATGGGTGAGCCGTATTTCGTCGTTCGGATAGAACCCACAGCTAAGAGAGTGGTCATTGGGAAAATTGAAGAACTCGGCCGGCTCGAACTGACCGCTAGCAAAACGAACTGGTTGGTCGATCCGGCATCTTTGCCGTTGAGCGAATCGGTTGACGGTTCATCGTTTAGATGTTCGGCTCAGATTCGCTACAATAGCACCGCCGAGCCTGCTACCGCAACGGTGTTGCCGGATAACCGAATCGAAGTCGTGTTTGATCAACCGCAAAACGGAGTTGCTCCAGGCCAAGCGGTTGTTTGCTACGACGGTGATCAAGTGTTGGGCGGTGGCTGGATTGATTGAATGGTGTCGTGACGGCAATCAGCAGGATTCTAAAATACTGTTTTCTCAAAACGCAGTCATCCTGATGTCGTACTGAATCGTTACTCCTGAAGGTGGCAAGAAGGTGTTGGGTTGGATCCTTGATAGCGTGCTTGCAATCTCGCTAGCACTGGAAAAACCGTAGCAAACCATAAAGTTTGCCAAACCACAAACTCAATTCTGCCGATCGATTGAATGTTAGCGCCTCGATATTGCCGAGGTTGCGTCAATCTTTGTTGTATTGGTAATGAGAAGATCATGGAAGATCGCCTTTCAAATCCTAGCCATTTTTACATTTCAGTGGTTAGCTTACGTGCAATCGAGTTTACTGGCCTGATCGTTTCCAGGCTTTGGCCCCGTTTGCTTCCGTCGGCCGCGCTATTGATATGGATCGTGGCGTACAGCTTTATGGGCAGCTTGGCAATTGCAGGTGAACCAGACTGGATCTGGACGCCCAAAACTACCAATGTCAGCCAAAAAATCGGGCAAGGTGAGTGCTTCTTTCGTAAAAAATTTGCTCTGATTGGTCCCGAGAAAGCGGAATTGATTTTTTCCGCTGGTGATGAATACGAAATTTACCTGAACGGTCGCTTGGCCGCTCGCGGCCAGTCCTTCGGTGAATCTAAGACTGTCGATGTGACCGAATTCATTGAGCCTGGTGTCAACTTGTTGGCGGCTCGCGTCAAGCACTTCGAAAGTTCAGTTCCGGGCCTAGCAATGAAGTTTCGAGTCAAAGAAAGAAGCGAAGCGAACTGGCGTAATTTGAACACGGATAACACTTGGAAAACTCGTGTAGTAGAAACTCCTTTTTGGACAGAGAGCACTTACAGTGACACGGGCTGGCTAGCAGCCAAAAGCACTTCAGCCGCGCAAGTGGCTGTGATCAAGCAAAATCTGATTGCACGAGAGAAATTAGCCGCCAAGAAAAAGGCTCATCCGCAGAAAATGGCCGCTGAGCGAAAGCAGAAAATGGAGCAAAAGCTTGCCGCCGAAAAGGCCAAAGCCAGCCAATTGAAGTTCACTAAGAGCACCGAAATCACCACACGTAGAAAGCCAGTCAATAACCAACTTGCCCACAGCAAGCGAGAGGCGACCAAGCCTGCTCGAAAGCCAAATCGATTTAACGTTAGTAAAGAGTTCGCCATCGGCAAGGTTTTTACTACCGAAGAAACCGGATCGTTGATCGCAATGGAATTTGACGAAAACGGCAAGTTACTGCTTTCACAGGAAGGCGGACCGTTGTTGATCGCCGATCCAGATAAGCCCCAAGATGATCCGAATCGAATTCGTGTCTACTGCGACCAAGTAAGTTCTTGCCGCGGGATCTTGCCACTTAACGGCAGCGTGTACGTGACAGCGAAATCCAGCACCGGTTTGGGGCTGTATGAGCTAAACAAAGCAAAGGATACTGACAAGCTTACGATTGTTCGCCAGTTGCTTTCTTTTTCAGAAGAGCCTAACAGCAGTGGCCCTCAAGGAATCCAGTTAGGGCCTGAGGGCATGTTGTACGTGGTGGTTGGCCACAACTGTGAAGTCAAGCAAGCGTTTGCTCCGACTAGCCCACTCAAGAATTCTTATTCTGGCAGTATCGTGCCGGAGTTCGAGAAATCAAACGACAAGACTCCAGGTGGTAGGATCGTCCGAGTTTCTTTGAATGGCAAGAAAGTCGAACAGGTTGCCGTGGGGATTTATAATGCACGTGATCTGATCGTGGATGCCAATGGCGAGTTATTTTTACATGACAGCGACACTCGTGCGGACATCGGGCTATCTTGGCACCGTCAGTCGCTCACTTACCATGTCCCTACTGGATCAGATTTGGGCTGGCGTAGTGGTTGGGCGTCGTTTCCCGGGTACTTTATCGATGGCACTCCTGCGATGGCAACCACCGATCGCGCCATGCCAACGGGTGCTGTTCAATACCAACACATGCAATTTCCGCCACAATACCAAGGTGCGATATTTTTTGCCGACTGGTCACAAGGTCGTATTCTATCTGTAAAGCCACTTCCCAACGGTGCGGGCTTTGCTGCCACGCCCAAAGAGTTCCTTTCGGGGCGCCCGATGAACGTCAGCGATCTAGCCGTTGGCAATGATGGAGGTCTCTATTTTTGTACCGGAGGTCGAGGAACTGAAGGCGGTGTTTATCGTGTTAGTTGGCGAGACGCTCCTTCAACGGAGCTTCCAACTTATAAAAACGATCTTGATAAAGCCTTACGTCACCCGCAACCGCAGTCCGCATGGGCTAGGCAAGAAATCGCAAAATTGCGTATCAAAATGGGGCGAGACTGGAACAGCTTGATTGAAGAGGCTGCGATGGATATTGGCAGAACTACCCAGCAGCGCCTGCGTGCACTGCATTTAATGGGAATGTATGGCCCTACACCGTCACGTGATCTCTTGCAAACGCTTCACACCGACAGGCAACCTGCCATTCGAGCACAAATTGTTCGGATGTGTGTTCGTAAACCCGAATTGTTTAAAGATGAATTCGTGCTTGCTTTGGTCAACGACAAGAACCCGTACGTTCGCCGAGTCGCATGCGAAGTTTGTATCCGCTTAGATATTCAACCAGCCTTTGAATCGCTTGTACCAATGCTGGTATCCGAAAATCGCGTCGAAGCCATGGCAGCTCGTCGTTTGCTTGAACGGATTCCAAGCCACCAATGGCGAGCAAAGATTATCGATACCGATGATAAACGCCTATTCATTAATGGTTCCGTGGCTCTGCTTTCGCAGGATCCTACGCTTGAACAAGGTTATGAGATTTTGGCTAAAGCCAGCCACTTGATGGATGGCTTTTTAACTGACAGTGAATTTATCGATCTATTGCGGACCGTTCAACTTGCTCTGTCACGTTGTAAGGTCGATCCGTCTCGGGTATCAGGTTTTACAGAACGAATCGTTAACGAATTTCCGTCCTCCAGTTCCACACTCAACCGCGAGCTCGCTCGCGTGCTTGGTTATCTACAGGCAGGAGGCTACTCTGGATGGTTGGAAAAGTATTTCGCTGATGAAAGCGTGTCCACTACAGATCAAGTTCACACCGCCATGCACTTGCTCAACGGGCAAGATAACCTGACCGAAAACGAGAGAATTTCAATTTTGAACGCACTGGAGATGGCTCGGTCAGCAAACTCAACTGGTGGTAACTATGACAAGTATGTTCAGCAGGCGATCAAAAAAATCGCGGTAACGGTCGCAGGTTCAGATATTCCTACCGTATTGGCTAACGGGCATCGCTGGCCAAAAACTGTGTTGGCCGCTTTTTATAAAATGCCGGAGAAACTGGATAGTAAAACTATCGACGCCGTGATCAAAATGGACCAACGAATCGTCGAACTTGGGTCTAGCGACGTCGTGACCGGCCAAGTCCGTTTGGGCGTGGTCGCAATTCTGGCTCGCGATGGCAGCGAAGCTGGCATGCAATATTTGCGTGAGCTGTGGAAGCAAGAACCTAACCGGCGTAGCGATATCGTGATCGGCTTGTCGCAGCAACCGGCTGGTGAAAACTGGGCGTATCTGGTCGGGAGCTTTCCAGAGTTGGACGATTTGACTGCGGTCGACGTGCTACGCCAATTGACATCCGTCGGGCAGCGTCCGAAAGAAGCCAAATACTATCGTCATGTAATCGAAGCTGGCTATCGGCTACGCGGGCAAGGAGCTCACTTGGCTGCCGACCTGCTGGCGCATTGGTCAGGGAAATCCGGTGCGGACAAAAACTCGGACTGGCAAACGCGATTGGCTGCCTGGTCTGCTTGGTATGAAGCCACTTTCACGGGAAGTAAAGCCGTTTCAGCGGACATCAATCAAAAGACGATTGGCCGTTACTCGGTGGCTGCCATTGTCGATCAAATCGAAAAATCGGGCCCTGGCGATGCCGTTGCGGGTCAACATGTTTTTGCGAAAGCCAACTGTGCCAGTTGTCATCGCGTGGGAAATCAAGGTCTTGCAGGAGGCCCAGATCTGACGGACATGGCGTCTAGATTCTCGCTACGAGAAATAGTCAAATCCACGATCGATCCATCGGCCGTCGTTTCGAAGCGTCATTATTTGAAAGAGATTTTAACCGTGGATGGAATTGTGCATCAAGGCATGGAGATCGCCCAAGCCGATGGAAGCTACGTATTACTGAATCAACAGGGAAAACGAATTCGGGTTGATGCCAGTGAGGTTCAGAAAACCGGTAGTAGACGTAACTCGGTTATGCCGGAAGGTTTACTTGATGACTTGAGCACTACCGAAATTCGGGACTTGATGGCCTACTTGACGAAGCAATCCAATTCGACACTGGCTGATGGGCAATCCCAACCACCTGCCGCTCGAATCGGAGCCATGCCAGCGGTTCAAGAGGTTCGGTAGAGTTGATGAAAAGCTTAAACACGGGTGAGTCGTTTGTAAGATGGGCACTCTTAAGAGTGCCCAACCTACGGAGGTCCCGTCGGGAGCAAAAGGCGACGATGCCTAGCTGACGGCGACTGGTTCGCCGATGGTATAGTCTACTGAGTTTTTCGCTTCTCGAATCACGTGACGATAGAGCGTATCGCGCTCAATTGGTTCTCGTCCTGCTTCGCGGATCAGCTCTTCCAATCGATCCACCGATAAGAACTCGGGCGTTGTTGCACCTGCGTCATGATAGATCAACTCGTGTCTCACGGTACCATCAAGGTCGTCAGCGCCATAAGACAACGCTGTTTGAGCGGTCCCGATGCCTAGCATGATCCAATAGGCCTTGATGTGGTCAATGTTGTCCAACATCAGACGGCTGATTGCCATCGTCCGGAGGTCTTCAACGGCGGTTGGCTTTTGAATGTGATCCAAGCCGGTGTTTTCAGGATGGAATGCGAGTGGGATGAATGTTTGGAAACCGCCCGTTTCGTCTTGAAGCTCACGCAAACGAATCAGGTGGTCCACGCGATGGAAAGGTTTTTCTAAATGCCCGTACAACATCGTGCAGTTGGTGCGAATGCCCAGTTGATGAGCTGTTCGGTGGATGTGTATCCAGTTACTGCCGTCGGCTTTGTGTTCGCAGATTTGATCACGGACTTCGGGATGGAAAATTTCTGCGCCGCCGCCAGGCATGCTACCCATGCCCACGTCTTTTAGCTCTTGGAGAATTTCAGCGGTCGGTCGTTTTTCAAGGAACTCAAACCAATTAATTTCGACGGCCGTCCAAGCTTTCAAATGTA